>JABSRF010000558.1 GCA_013215275.1 Oligoflexales bacterium
ATTTCGAGTTTGAAAGGGAAGCAGTTAATGAGAGTTCCATTTTTAATTATGGTTTTATTATCTCGATCACCTATGAGCCGTGCCTATATTCCAGATTGTACTAGTTTTGACACCCGTCATGATATTTGGAAGTGCCATTGGAACATACACTTTGAAAAGTTGTACGTGCTTCGGGAGCCCCATTGCTTGCACTGCGGTCTTATAGTGATCAGGAATCGACTTTAATCCTACCGAGGTGCTCCGCACAATGGGGATGATGCTATAAACAAACAGGGCAAAAATTGCCGTCCATTTTGTAATTCCAAAAATGGGAATGAGCAAAGCTAGAAGGGCTAAGGACGGTATGGTCTGAAAGACACCACCAATCGCCATGATCATCGTATGGGTGTGACCTCCTCTTGCACCGAGTAAGCCTAAAGGAAAACCAGGCAATATGGCAAAAAACAGCGAAACAAGCACCAAAAACAGATGCTCAATCATAAGTCCAAGCAATTGAAGGCTTCGCTCTTTTACATCAGACTTTGAGTCTTCACTTTGTCCCCAAAACTTATGAGCAGCGATTTTTGGGTTTTTACGATCCTCAGCAATTTGATTTAATTCCCTGATGCGATTGACATCGATACTTCCTTCAAAGCTCCTTAGTATCTCTTTAACTTTCGAGGGTAAGGACTTACGAAATAAGATAACAGCACTGTAATCGGGGAAAAAACCTTGGTCATCCTCTAAGACGACCAAGCGTTCACTTTTTATCTTTGCATCGGTGGTATAAATATCCTTCACTTGAGCCTTATCGGCAATCAAAGCTTTGTACCCGAGCTGGTGATCGAAACCCCTTATAGAATAATTTGGCAATCCATAAAATGCCCTCAGAGCGTTCCAACCGTCCTCCCGGTTAATAAACTCATGAGTCAATGCAAACTGCAAATCTAAGTCGCTACGACGCAAATCAGATATTTTATGCAAGTCCCATTTTTTTTGCAGTTTCGCGGGTAAAAGCCAAACCATAGCCATTTTGAAACCCTATGCTCTCGGTCATTTCGATACCATAGGCGTCAAGGGCTTCACGTAATTCTTTTTTCGTACAAGGCCCGTTTATTTGTAGCAGTTGCTCTTTAATGGTTCCGACATACTCGGGGATAATCTGGATAGAGTCATTTTTCAACGCCTGCCAAGGGATAAAGCTACCACCAAGGTTGGCTTTGTGTTTATTGCTTATCCCATTTTCTTGAAGCTTGTAACTATAAATTTCTGCTAGAACTTGAGTTTCCGTATCATCCTTGCTTCCAATATTCAAAGACTCAGCGGATACAGCAATCCCAGCTAAAGTTAAAGCCGAACAGACAAAAAAATTTTTAAAGAATAATTTGAGTTTCATAAGTACAGCTTCCTCTGAGATCCAACAAAATATCTCACGTAGTCAGTTTGAGGGTTAGTGTATAACTCTTTGAAACTTGATTGTTGCTCGATCAAGCCATTCTTTAACAAGACTAAGTTTTGTTCCAGGTAACTTGCTTCAGCTAAATCGTGGCTAACCATGACCACAGTATTTTTGAACTCTGAAAATATAGCCTTAAGGTCTTACTGCAAGGACATCCGTATCATCGGGTCTAAGGCATTCAAAGGCTCATCAAGTAGAACAAGTTCAGGATTCATAATAAGGGCTCTAATAAGGCTAACTCGTTGTTTTTGCCCTCCTGAAAGCTCTTTTGGGTAACGATTAAGCTCACCTTTGGCTAGCTTACAAAGGTCACGTAGCTTTTTCAGATGTTTTTGGCTTTGTTTTTCTTGTTTCAAGTAGGAGGGCAGTAGCATAATATTTTCAATGGCTGTCAAGTGCGGAAAGAGCCCCCCGTCCTGTAAGACCAATCCAGTTTTTCTTCGCAATTCCAGCTCATTGAACGGGCTTTATCGCTGCCCAGCGATAAAAACGGACCCTTTTTGCGGGTATATCAGCCCCAGAATTAGTTTGATAAGGGTCGATTTGCCACAACCACTTTCACCCATGATCACCGAGACTTGATTCGAGGGTAGCGTAAGATTAAAGTCAGCAAACACCTGTTTTGGGCCGTAGTTCATAGATAAATCTGAAAATTCAATCATACAAATAACTCCCCCTAAAGGTGCATTAAAACGCGGACATTAATGAGTTCCTCCAAAACTAGCAAGGTCTAAATGGCCTTAAGGTAAATTAGGTAGTCGCTGTAGCGAAATATAAAATACCTTTATTTAAAGGCTTTTGACTTCATATAGCTCTTTACTTACTTT
>JABSRF010000559.1 GCA_013215275.1 Oligoflexales bacterium
CTCCTTATGTAAATTCAGCATGTTACATTTAGGAGTTTTACTTATCAAATGGTCCTAAAAACGGGGTCCACTATAGACCTTATAAAAAAGCAAGCCTCTCATAAACGTCAAAAAACCGATAATTACAGTTATATTTATACTTGATCGCTTAACTGATTAGTAAGCAGCTCTATTGCCTATATCCGATCCTGCCAAGACCTATTTCTGGGTAGGTGTGCGTCATAGCTTTCATAAGGACTGGGAGGGTAATAAGGGCTGTTACTAAACTGTCTGTCCACGGTCACCATTAAAGCGTGTGCATTTTTTTTGAAATACTGAACAATATCCTTGATCAACACCTCAAGACGACCTTCAAGCAGTTCTTCTCCCGGTAAGAAAGCAAGATCAATATATTCAACAGCTTTATGGCCCGCTATATACACGAGAAAATCAATCTTTGATCCCGGCTTCAAGACGACGTAGTAAACCACATCGAGGGAGATGGTGGTATTGACAGTCTTATCTATCTCAAACTCTATTTTTGTATATAAAGTGACCCCTTTTCCCTTGTCATCATCATACAATTGGAAGGGTGCCACTGGAGTATTATGGGGGTAGTCCAATATTTGACCATCGTACCCAACCACATAAGCTCTATTTTTTGCCCCCAAACCTTCAATGACTTTTTCAGCCAAACTGTATAAATTATTCCCAACATGATCTGCTATATTAAAGGCATCATTGATGCTTGCTTCGATTTCTTCGTAATAGCTCATAATTCCTCCTGCACTTTCTGTTTGAAAAGTCTATCAAATTTAGAACGTCAAAAAAAACAATTATTCTCGAATGCCACGAATCTCTGCTTATAAAAAAAGGTATACTGAGTTAACTCAATGAGTAGGGTAACTACCATGTTCTTGTCTGATTCTTACTTTTTCGAGTAGGTGGCCAATTTATGAATTTAACGAAAGCTCAACAAGCTGCATTGGATTACATTGCTGAATATGCAAGATTAAGAGCACTCAGTGCAAAAGAAACCATCGATCATATTCTAAAAATGTCTAATATTAGCACAAAGCAGTACCATCGCTCTTTAAGAAGCATTGAGAACAGTTCTAGGATTGCAGTGCATTTTCACCCTGACAGGATGGTCAAAGATGGCAAGAGCGTCATAGAGTCATTGCTACAGTCTGGTAAATATCAAAATCAATTCGAGTCAGGAATTTCAAATGGTAGCGTTTCAGCCTTCTTGGGCGGGCAGAGAGACAAGTGGGAGAGAGAGGTTTTTGGAGGAGCCTACCACTCCTCAGGAATGAACCCAGAGGAACGTCCCAACTATGGGGCACTTCATCTCATGCCCCACCCAGATGGGCCTGCTCCTAGATTTGGATCATGCTATTTCCTGCTAAGGCCAGAGGTTTCTAAGCGGTCTACCTTCACTTACTATGATTCACACACTAACCCCTTAGAAAAAGGCACGATTTCAGAGTTCTCTGATATCTTCGCTGCAATGTTGGAAGAGGCGTTTACCCGCAACTTTGCTCTAGGAGAGCACAATTTGACGATAAAAGGTTTGCTGGCCCATTTGAGCCACCTTAACAACCCATTAAACGCACTCTCTAGTAGGAGTAATGCGGGAAACCTTGACCACTATGTGGAGGCACAAATTCATGGCGACATTATGCTACATGCCGACATCGATTATTTGGTAGCTGACCCATGCTTTCAGCAAACAAGTTTTGGAGAGCTTTTTGAGCAGCTCTGTGCAAAATATCACATCGATCTGAAGTGGCATCATGGATTTAGACTAAAACCTGAATTGGTCCCTCCTGACTTTAGGGGGCCTAGTATGCCCTCACTAGCTAAAAGAGTCGCAAAACAAAACTTCCTAGATGTTAGTCAAATTGGAGAGGCCGCGAGAAGCCTCCAATCATACCCAGAGGCATGGAGTGATCGGGGTACCTATCCAGAAGTATTACAAGAGTTCAAACTCTTATGGCATGTTCTTGTTAAATTTGGGAAGGCCAGAGGATGAGAGGGTTTTACTATCTCAAGACTTATGCTATACAGCCATTTTTATTTACAGTGAACTAAATGAAAATCTCAATATTGGTTGAAGAATATGCATGCAAAAAATCTCATCATTCTTTTTAGCTTAGGTTTTTTCCTTCCCCAGCAAGGCTTATGCACAAAAACCGGTCATACGGTAGTTAGTCGCTGTAGCGAAATATAAAATACCTTTATTTAAAGGCTTTTGACTTCATATAGCTCTTTACTTACTTTA
>JABSRF010000056.1 GCA_013215275.1 Oligoflexales bacterium
GAGTTAAAGTAAGTAAAGAGCTATATGAAGTCAAAAGCCTTTAAATAAAGGTATTTTATATTTCGCTACAGCGACTAGTTAAAAATCTCTTACAGCTTTTTTGGTTTCATTTAATATTTTCTGAACCCCTTTTTGTTTACTGACAAAAGACCTGATGGTAGCTGGCCAATAAGCCTCGACATCCATAATCTTAGCAGCTGAGCTACAGTCGCTGATCAAGACGACTGGTAAGGTGTAGAGGCAGTTGGCAAATTCCAAACCATTCACAGAATGTTGAAGGTTGTAGTCAATCACTGCAGCGTCGTACAACGAGCTAGAATAACACTTGAGAAAATGTGAAGGGGTGTTAAAGGTGTCCACTAAAATACCTTGGCTGTTGGCTGTACGCCTAAACAGCAACAAAAACCCTGGGTCATCATCAACGACGGCAAGGTGAATTCCTCCAGCATCATCTTTGATTTTCATGGTTTTTTTGAACGAATGAATCCAGTGCTCGATGCAATCAGTCCTGTGGCTGACTTCTGCATAGCTGTTTAATGTCATCATGCTTTCCTCCTATTTATTTTAAGAACTTTACATACTGGTAAAGGCTTCAGTCATATTTTCCACATCAGTAGGGCTTATGAAAAACATTACAAAGCGATAGAGGATTAGCTTCGCCACACAACCAATCGTAATTCACTCAATAAAAAAAAATACCAAGATGAATTGTTTGCGAAAAATTTTTACTTTTAAAAAAAATCAGTGCTTAGCCTGCCAGTTGGGAATGATTTATGATAGGTAAAATCCCGTAGATGGCTAGTAATAATATGGAAATTAAAAACCTGAGCTGCCTGCAAAAAAAATGTTAAAGTTTATCTAATTTTCGTTTTCTAATTTTTTCACAACGCTATCATGATCCGTGCGCTTAAGAGTCTGACTAATTTCATATCAGGTCCTGTTGATGAGTGGTATCTGTTATTAATGTTGTCATTATTTTTTATAGTTTTAATAGATAAGCTTTGAATAAAAAATTCGATTGAGTCAAATTGAATAGATTAGTTAGTGAGCATCCAGGAAAAGTGTTTTCTGTCCCTTGATGAAGGAGATCCATTCGCTAAGCGACTGAAGTCACTGAGCTCAGGATAGTTCGCATTAGCCGGAAATTTCATTTCCGGATGCTCACTAGTTAGATAGCAGGCTTAAAAATGCTCAATTAAGATATCATAATTGCTAAAAATGGAAGCAAGATGAGGAGAAAAATAGATATGGAAAATACCGTGCATTACACGTACCGTTTCCGGGGTAGGGTACAAGGGGTTGGCTTTCGTTTCACGAGTGCTCACATCGCAAAGAACTTTGCCGTGGCAGGTTTGGTACGGAATGAGTTAGATGGCTCAGTTCACCTTGAAGTAGAGGGAGATCGAGCTGACGTCAAAGCGTATATCTCTCGATTAGAGTCTGAAATGTCGGAGAATATTTCATCGAGTGAAAAAACGGAAGGTAAGCCTAAAGGATATCAAGGTTTTGTGATTGAACGCTGATAGGTTTTCCAGTGATTGGAAGCATTTCAGTGGTAAAAAGGAGGTTTTATGAGGCTTGTGTTACTTTTTATATGCACCCTCTTGGCAAAGACTGGCTGGTCGCATGCAGGCGGTCATAACTGTTTTGTGAGGCATCTTTCTGAGATTATCAGCTTAAATTTGGAAAGGCGAGATTATTACAGCCTACAGTCTGATGGAAAGTCCAAAGGTGTCTCTGATGCTCTGATTTGGTCTGAGCGCTTAACTTGGGCTAGTGCTAAGTGGTTTGATTGGCGTGCAAAATATTGGCAAAAGAATGGAATCCCTCTTTTCTGCTCCGAGTTTATTTCTATGGACCTGACTCCTGGGCTTTCAGTCAGCCTTACTCCTCGTGAAGCACCGAAGGCGAGCTTGAATATCATTGAATTAATCAAAACACTCAGAAGTAGTATGCAAAACAGAGTTGTGGATCTGCTTGGACCCGTGCGCCTTGCTCTAAGAGAAATTGAGGCTGAACCTAATTTTCACTGCATGCAGCGTCACCTAATTGAGTCCATTGGACGCACTGCAATGCTTGCACCTGTTTACGAGCAAATGGCAAAGGATAGAGAGCTGAAATCTCCACAAGCCCTTATAAGGCAGTTTCTCAAGCTGCAAATCTGGGGCTTAAGGCTTGGTAAGTGGTTGGATTCAAAAGCGCTACCACTTCAAATTGAGGGCCTTGGTATCATCTGTCATGACGTGCCAGTTATCCCTTTAAATATCGGAATTGATCCGCCCCTAGTGCTAACTCGGTCCACAATAGATGCAGTGGAACGAGCAAGCAAAGAAGGGCAATAAGCCAATAGCTCAGGGCTGAGGGCCTTCTCTGAGCAGCTCAAGGAAGAGTTGTGCCAATTCCAGAGGAAGGTCCTCAACATTGGGCACATGGATCGATCGATCATAAGTCTGGGTTACGTAGGATGTCCCAGGCCCGATTCCGACCCCTATGACCCAGTAGCCCTCCGCTTCCATTTCTTTAACATACTCGCTTTGCCTATAGTTTCCTGAGCCATCAGTCATGAAAATGATTATCTTTTTTTCAGCGATCGACTCAGACTCTGTGAACATTTCAACAGCCTTTTCTAGGGCTGCAAAGTCATCGGTGCCTCCACTTGCGTTAGCGTCTACTAATCTTTGTTCCCAGCTATGATCATCTTCAGATTTATTTAGCTCCTTGAGCAGGTCCACATAGTTATTAAACGTTAGTAAGCCCCAAGGAAGCTTTAGTTTCTTTGCAGTCTCACCGACAACCACTACCGCATCTTTAGCATAGTTGATCTCGTTACCACTCATACTACCTGACGTGTCTAGGCAAATGACTAGTTCGACGCTCTTCTCTTCGGGGTGAGTTTTTCGCAAAAAGATCTTATCGTCCTGGTAACCTGTTGCCTGGGAGCGAGCCTTTGACTCGATTGCTTTTTGGAGGTTATAGATTCCCGAACGATAATCCCCTTCTAGTTGAGGCTCTGCATCATCTTCAAATATATGGCGGACCTCATCACTTAGATCGTCAATGAGTTGTTTATTACGAGCTTTAAGGTAAGCGTAGGACTCGGGCACCTCTTGCTCCATACTGCGGCGCTTAAACTCTTCTATCATCTCCATAAGTTTTTGCTGGTTGTCACCGTGCTGCTGATAGCCTTCATCCTTGCCACCAGTCCCTTCCCCTGCATTTGAGGTGCTTTGGCTGTTGGAAGAGCTAGAATCGGATGCCTGTGTTGGAGCTCCAGATCCTGTTTGTTCTCCCCCAGCTTGTCCATTGCCAGACTCACCGCTTTCAGAATCTCCCTCACCTGATTGTCCATCACACTCTTGATCACCAGCTTGCCCATCATCATTTGATTGCTCTTCTCCCTCTGTGCTTGAGGCTGACGATTGAGCTTCATCCGACTGTTCCTGAGCTTGATCTACCTGCTGGCTTTCAGTCTGTGGCCTAGGTTTTTGTTGCTGTGAGCTTTGATTGCCACTGTCTGAGCTGCCCAGATTTTCAGGATCAGCTTCTCCTAGTTTGCTTTCTAGCTCTCTAGCAAGGTCTTCGATTTGTCTCTGCTGTTCCTGGCTTAGCTGATTCCATTGTTCTTCAAGCTGCTTAGCGAGTTCACTTGGGTCTTGCTCCTGGGTGACTTCAGGACCGTTTTGAAGGTCCTGTTGAGCATTCGATGACTGAGTTTCAGAGGTCTCGGTTTTTGAATTTTGCCCTAGAGTCTGTCCAGAGCTTTGACTAGAGCTAGAGCTAGAGCTAGAGCTAGAGCTAGAGCTAGAGCTAGAGCTAGAATCATTATCGTCAGAGGTCTCGTCGCCCGAGTCTTGTCCTTGTTCTTGCTTAGGCTCAGACTCTAAAAGCTCCTGAAAAATTGGCCAGACTTTATCTTTAATGATTGCAAAGCTAGCTTCAGAGCTTGCGACAACTTGCTCAGGAGATAGGCCTTTCAACAGCATGTCTCTAGCATCAACGGGAAGGGCTGTTGCTTGCTCAACATATGGCTGTGCCTGCTTAAGCGCTTTTTCCACAAGCTTGGACTGTGCCCAACGGGGGTGGGCTTGACCGAAGCTTTGCTCGATAAGCCCCAAGCAGAACTGCTTGTGAAGAGGTTCTACCGAGATAGGTCCTTGGCTAGCTGCTTGAAACTGCTGAAATGCGAGGAAGGCTAAAGGATGGTAGCCCAGATGCCTACCTGACATATAACGATTAACCCTAATCTGCTCAATGGTATTGAATAAGAGCTTAAATGCTGGGTTGTGAGACAGTTCAGAGGGGTAGCTCGTATACTGTCTGTGGCCAGACTCCCGAGCAATGAGAGCAATGGCTGCCTCTTCAGAAATATAGTCAAGGTCGGACTTTGGGAAAATTAGGGTGTTAGTTTCTGGCTTATAGGCCCAAGATTCCCCAGCTTCTAAACTAAGGCTTTTGTCTCCTGTTAAGGTTCTTGCAAGGCTTTCAAGGCGTATTAGCTTCTTCCTTATTTCATCAGGGGAAAGCTCGCTGGTCATGTCATTGTTTCTGGTACTGAACAAAGGCATCAAGGGAGCTTTCAATGATGGGCTCAATATATCGCTGTCTGAGGCGATGGGATAAAGCCACTCTGGGTTTAGCCTTCTATTCAGTTGGTTTATATTTCGATTTAAGAATCGTGGCTGCGGTCCAATAAAGCCACTGACTAAGTTAAGTCCGATGCTCAATAATGCTATTTTCATCGACATAGCTCCTTAACCTTAGTTCTAATTTTCTCCTTGTCTTCTTCAGACTCGAAAACAGATTCGTAAACTAACTCTGCTGCTAGCTTGAACCCCTCAACAACATCCTCTTGTTCAGCTGTCAGAATGCTTAGGCTTTTTAGAGCATTTTTTAACTGTCTGATCGAGAAAATGTACTTGTTCTTGATCAACTGCTCCCCTAACTCCCTGGCTTCAACCTGTTCGATGACCCAGAAGTGTAGGTCAACTAGGCGATTAACGAGGCCAGTACTGATCCCCATCTGTAAGGCAATAGTCGAGAAAATGAGCTGGTATTCTTCTTTTTCTTCGAGGTTTGGAACAAACTGAACTGAGAGGCGACTCTGCATTGCTTTGGACAGTCGTTTTCTTCCTGCATAGCTAGGTGGATTAAAGGCTGCAATAAAGCGAAAATCCTCGTCAAAAACAACTTTTTCCCCACCACCTTTTTCGGATAAGAATAAAGTACGATCTTTGTCTAATAGAGAGTTTAGGCGTTCTTGAACAGCATCATTCGCTTGATTGAACTCGTCAGCTAAAAAGACCCCTGGAGAGTCTCCTTTACCTTGATCTGCAGAAAGGCCAGCTCGAACGAGGAGGCCATTTTGCCAGCCGTGAGGGGTATACATTCCAATGAGTTCCATGTTGTCAGACTTCGCGGAAAATACCTGCCTATAAAATGGTTGCCCACGCAGTGCAGCATAATACTCAGCGAGAATGGTTTTGCCACTCGCTCGCTCTCCTACCAAAGCGACATGCTCTCCGAGCTCAAGGGCTTTGACCATCTTATAGAAGATTTTCTTGGTACGATCGGTCATCACCACCTCACACTGGCTAAGGTCGGGGATAAGATCGCTATGCTGTAGGTTTAGGCGCTTTACCCTCATATCACCGATTGTGAATCCTTCAGCATCAACTGTAAATTCTAGATTTTCATAGAAATTGATCTCGTCCACAGGCATATTAAGCAATAAAATATCATGGATGATTTTTAGCTCATCTTCATCGGTTATCGTGCTGAGGTATACCTCTCTGAACTCTCTTAATAGCAGCTGCTCTTGGCTTAAGCTAGTTTTCCCTTGAAAGTAACTAAACCGCTCCACAACTCGGAATAAATTTCTAAGGGTGTAAGCAATGCCTCCAAGGGTTTTTCCGATATGACCTTGGTCTGCTAAATGAGTTAATGCCTCATGGGTGGACACCAGCTTAGCCAGTTCAATCTGTGGAATGACACCCGGGTACAAGGTTTCAACGATTTGGACCACATCTTCAGTATCAGGTGCCTCTACCCAAAGTTTGTTACACCGGGAAAGAAACGCCTCAGACATTGAATTCCGTCCGACATAGCTGCTGGGGTTCATGGTGGCGAATATATGTGTTTTTGGATGAAGCCTGACCACTTCTCCACCATGGTCGTCTAGGGTTAAGCGACCAGAGTCAAACAGGCTATTTAATGCTTCGATCACCTGAGGCTTAGCAAGATTTAGTTCGTCAAGCAGCAGCACCATCCCTTCTCGCATTGCTTGGACCACAGGTCCATCCTCCCAGTGGGCTTCTTTTTGCGTTTCTAAGATCTGCTCAACAAGTTTTTCTCGTTTGAAGGCCCCTGTATCTTCGACACCCATGTTTTTACCAATAGATTTTAGCTGCTGATTCGAAAAGCGATTGAGTTCTTCTCGGGAAAATCGTTCTTCTCCTCCAACCCAGCGGCCAATAAGGTCGCGAACATCTGTATTTGCAGATAGGTTTATCCGCATGTAGGGAGAGTTTGTAAGGTAGGACATATACTTAACGTAGCTTGTTTTACCTGCGCTAGTAGGCCCTTCCAGAAGGGTTACACTGCCAGTTCTCCATTGACCTGCAAGGTTTTTTAACACTAGTTTTGCAGTTTTTGTCATGACAAGGGAAGCACTGTCTTTTTCAGGTACCATTTGTGGGTGAACAGGGTCATCATTGATTGGAAGCGCGATGCCTTGAATATCAATTGAATGCTCTTGCGAGTCTTGCTGCAACCAATCACTTAGATTTTGCTGACGCTTGCGGGTTCGGTCTTGGCCATGTTTTAAGACGATATAGTCTAATATGTCCCTAGTGCTCCAGTGATGCATTTCTAGCATCAGTTGATCTACCATAACCATGATTTGGTTTTTGTCCGGAGAAGCCTGATTACAGGCCTCCTTAATATCGTGAATGATACTTTCTACAGCGTCGGATGAGCCCCCAAGCTGCATTGCTCTTAAGCCTTTCAAGATAAGGTCGCGCTTTTCTTCTGAGGGCTTTGTCTTTCCGAGGTAGTCTAGGATATCATCATAAAAGACTGCTTTTTCTTGTTTGCTTAATAAGCCGGAGTAGTCAATTAATATTTTCACAAACCAGCTGAAATCATTATGATCGTCAAAGGCTTGCCAGTGCTTTGATAGTCTATCATGGTTAACTGAACCAGATAGTAAGTCTAGCTTCAACTCTACGGATGGATAGGACACTGTCCGATGGGCAATGAACTCATGAAGGACCCAAGCAAGATGTTCTGAATTCAGGTTAGCCATTTGATGACCCAACCATTTGAAGTTGTCTTGCTGCTCATTAGTGAGATCAAACCTATTAATCATATCGGCCTGGAACTCAGTAGGAATTCCCAAGAGGCTTGCAATACTCACCACTTCTAAGGGATCTCTTAAGTCCTTAACCACATTAGAAAACTCTGAGATTAGTTCGGGCTGCAAGACAATGATAGGATGGTTGTTGCGAGTGCTTATTAAGAGATGGCAAAGATCGCTTAAAGAAAGTGGGCTACCATTTTTGTAATCTAGCTTCATTGCTTGAATAATATGCTCAAATTTTTCTGACGCACTGAGGCTGGAGTCCTCTAAATGTTTTTTGAGCTTAGAAAGTTTATCTTGAGCCTTAGAAAAATAGTCGTAAAAGGTTAGTGTTTCATTATCGTCAACTTTTACCTTGAGGTGATGAATTTTGCCATAAAACTCGTGATCGGTCGAGCTGTAGTAAATGGTCTTCATGATATCGATGAAATAGGGAAGGAGTTCATCACTAAGTAGCTTGTGGTGGATGGATGAGCTTATATATTTTTTAACCTTTGTTCTAAATTCATAGTCTTCTCGCACCATCTTACTAAGATACTTCATGTCCTGGAGCGTGAAGCCATCGTGCTCTATAAAACTCTGAACGCTCCTTCTGTTAAGAAGGCTGCGAGGGTCTTTAAGGATACGGTATCCTTTTGGGATATCATCACGAAACCGCTCGGATGGAATCTCAGGATATCGGGTGGTCACAGAAGGGTAGCCAGACCCTGGATAAACAGGGCTCATATAGTCGCTACTTACAGGTTGGTAACTGTCTTCTGCTTGATAACTGCTAAGGTATTGATCAAATTCTGAAGGTATACCCACTTCGTTGAATAGCTTTATTAAGTACTCCTTATCATCGAGGCTTAATTCTCTTTTCTGTAGCACTCCCTCAATCATATGAATGATATGACTGTATTCACTGTATGGGCTGGAGAATACGGAGTCGTAGCGTTTCAACCAAAACTCACCGTCGAAAGAAGAAAATGCATTTAACCTTCTTCCAGACTTAAATGGTTGCTGGCTTATCAGGTTTGGGTCAAAAGAATTACGATTGTTCGAGTATTGGAAAGAGTGTTGTAAACTAGGATTAGTTAAAGTGCTTCTGAAGTGATGAACGCCCTTGGGAGGAGCTAAAAAAGCAGATGTTAAGGAAAGGGCAGATAAAATGCTAAAAATTTGCATCGATACAATATCCTTCAAATTAAGCAGATTGATTTATATACATGGAAAAGCCTTTGATCGATCAAGAGTTATGGCTCTTAGCCGACCCTATATACCCAACAAAAAAAATAAAATCATTAAAAAAGCGGAAAACGGCTGACAGCATATTAAGTTTGTCTGTTAAGTCAGCAAATCACCATTCAATATAATTGTATTAATAATTATTGTTAAAAAAACATCTTGTATTAAGGGTTTAGGACAGAAAACACTTTTCCCAGATGAGAACTAATTATGCTTATCTTGAGCAAGCATTGCGAGGACAAAATCTGCTCTTGCCTTGACATCCGTTTTTGGAACTATGACCGTTTCATAGGAATAATCTTGATACTTTTCCAATAGCTCATGGTATTCGGCAGTAGCATCCTCAAAACCGTGTTGACGCTCTTGATCTTGGACGTAGATTTCTTTCCATGTGGGGACAAGGAATACCTTCTGATTGTAGCGAAATTTCTTTGCGGCATTTGCAAAGCAAGGTTCTTGCTGTCGGTCTGTCTTAACAGAATCGATGATTCCTCGGTCGGCAAAGGTATGCCGATCCGAAATTACGGATGAGTTGAAATGGTAGATATACCTAGAAAGAGCTAGCAAAAGAAACTTATCCAAGTCTACCCATGGGAGGGCTGTACCACCTATGGCCTTTTGCTCTTTAACAATCTCCCTGCCTGGCTCCATAATGACCCCAAAGGCTCTTTGACTTAATTCAGAGAGTAAGCTTGACTTACCTCCTCCAGAGCACCCTGAAAGTATGACTAGGTCAGAGCGGTTGAAGTGAGTTTGATCGGGGTTAGGCAGGTACTGTTCTTCTTTATTTACAATGGTTTGTTTGGTCATGTGATTGTGTTGCTCCAAAAAGCGAGGTTTGATTTATATGTCTGATTATTTTAATCTTATCCGAATTGTTGCGGACCTAAGAAAAAAGAATTTTTTGGAATGATTTTGAGTCATGATACTATCAAATCTTGATAAGAAGTAAAGAGTTTCTCTTTGAGGAAGGTCGAGTAATTTATGAGTTTTTTTGAAAGAACTTATTGGGTTGGGGTCGGTCCAAAGCAAACCCGAACTCAGGTTTTGAGCCTGCTGCCAAGAGCAAGTAAGGTGCAAAAACTATTGGTTTTTATCCCAGGGAACCCTGGAATCATTCATTTCTATAAACCCTTTCTCTACGATCTTTTGGGGCTTCTAAATGGTGATGTGGGAGTTCTTGGAATTAGCCAAGCTGGCCACTGTGGAGGAAAGACTCTTGGCAATGCAGGCTTGGAAGCGCAGGTGGACCACAAGGTTCAATTTTTTGATTTACTGGCGAAGCACCCATTGATTTTTGGCCTACATCCTGAATCAGTAAAGGAAATGATCATCATGAGCCACAGTCTTGGCTCTTACCTTGGACTAAAATCACTTGCTAGGTTTCCCAATCTACCAATCACTCGCTTTATTGGCTTATTTCCGACTATTCAACATCTGCGTCATGGAATCCCTTTAGCAATTAGGCTTTCAGCTCGCCCGGTTTTGAGACAGGGATTAGCTAGTTTAGTTCATGTTATGCCAAAACAAGCTAGGGAAGCCATCCTAACGTGGTATTGCGGCCAATCTGAAGAAGCGAAATATTTATTAGGCGAAGGAGTTCATCAATATAGGCTCGTTAACAATGTTTTAGCACTCGCTTGGGATGAAATTAAGGATATAAGACAGATTGATGACGAGTGCCATCAAACTCTAAACATCCACTCAGAAAAAATATCATTTGTCTTTGGGCATAAGGATCCCTATGTGCCCTTGCGCTTTTACCAGCAGATGCAAGAAGCTTACCCGGATATCGACTTCGAGCTGGCACCTGAGGAAGTGCCTCATGACTTTGTCTTCGACCATAATAAAACCGTGGCTGAGCAAGTGGCCGGTAAATTAAGCCTTTAATTAATTGGCGGAAGATTCCAATGGATTATTTTTTCTGATTTGCGTTATCTTTGTTGGGTAAATAAATAATATTATCAGAATGTTAGGTTTGTTGACTGTGAAAAAACCGAAACCTTACTATGATCAAGTACGACAAAAATGGGAAGACGAATACCCGAGCCCAGGAGAGTTGGGTGAAGTTTGGGACTTTTATAAAGAATGCGGATATCACACCCCGGTCGCTTCCTTCACTCGAGTCTTAGAAAAAGTAAATTGGGAACGAGGTCGTATTTTAGACTTTGGATGTGACAACGGGTTATTGCTGAACTTTATTTGCAATGAGTTAAAAGGAGTTCAGGGATTTGGAATTGATATTAATCCAAGGTCTATAAATGAAGCTTGCAAGAAAGTAGTCAATTGCCAGTTTAAGCTTTTTGATGGCCTTAAGATTCCATTTGAGGACAATTACTTTGACTTGATCTTTACCTCAGCTGTTATCAAGCATATTCGCTATGAAGATCGAGAACGTATTTATAATGAGTTCAGAAGGGTTTCTAAGTTTCTATTTGTCATAGAGGTAGATTCTCACAAGCAAGAGACAAAGACGGAGCAAGGTTGGACTTTTTACCTTTCAGATTTTCGTAAAGAGTTTGAGGCTAACTTTGAGCCCCTTGATGTCAGAAGCGAATGTGGAGACCTTTGGGGGCTTTACAAACTGTAGTTGCTTTCCCTTGTATTGTTTTTGCCTTTTTCTATTGTGATTGAGGAAGGTAAGATTTCCCACCTCCTAGGCCTTTAAAAAAATCTTATAATATACTGAAAATATGCGCTTTATTTCACTAGCTAACTTTTTGGGTAAAAATGACGATAAGAACTGTAAGGGAGAGTTCTATTTATACCAATTGATCGGCTCATAGCATGATAAAATTACTAGCATTTAATTTTGACCAGGTTTTCGTTGCAAAGCCAAATTTCCTAGAAAAACTCGATAGGATGGTCAGTACCTTTTCCGTGCAGTTTCCCAAACAAATGAATGAGGCAATAGCAAACTTAAAAGTGTTATTCCAAAAGTTCTTAGTCTATGCTGAAGCACACCCTTGGTTAATGCCATCTTTGATTGTGGGTGGAATAGTATTGGTCTTATGGTGGCTTTATTATTTAAGTACCTTGGATTATTTTGTACAACTGCCGCAAAGACGTCATTTCAAGCTTCCTAATTATTTAAGAAAGCTGAGATTCAGATTCGGACGTCGAAGAAAAAAGTATAAATATTAAACTTTTCACTTGCAGCCTATTTTTTTCTCCTATAGATTGGTCCTTACGCATTCTGCGTTGTATAAGGGGACTTTCCAAAATAAAGAATTCTAATTCTACCGTTCGAGCTATGTAGCGACTTATTTTTTAGCTCAAGATTCATTTAAAAATAGATTGATTACACGAGTTTTCTTTGTCAATTCGTAGGCGATCAGAAATTTTATGCCTATGACTGTTGTGATTAAATCAGCAGTGCTCAAGACTTAAGAGAACTACCACACTGGGAAGAATTTATGTCGATTCACCAACGATTATTCAGATACTTTAGAGGTGAGGCTGGTATTTTTCATCTGCTACAGCTTTCGTTGCCTATGATGATTTCACAGGCCTCTTCAAGCTTAATGCTCTTTACGGACCGTTATCTATTAGCACCTTTAGGCAAAGAGTATCCTGCAGCCTCAATGGATGGAGGCTTTTCTAGCATTATGCTTACGATTTTTTTTATGGGCTTACTGACTTATATTAACCCACTTGTGTCTCAGTATATTGGAGCTAGAAAGAGCGAGCGGTGCTTTGGAGTCTTGGTGCAAGGGGTGCTGTTTTGTCTCATTATTTTTCCGGTGATCCTTGCTCTGGGAAAATACATGATCCCTTTTTATTTTCACTGGATGGGCATTCCTAAGCTCCAGTTTGATCTGGCTATGAAGTACTTTTATATTGTTAATGCTGGATCCATCATAGCAATGATGAACACTGCAATTTCCTCGTTTTTTACAGGGATAGGAAGAACCAGTGCGGTCATGTGGGTAAACATATTTGGAACCCTATGTAACATTCCATTGAACCTATATTTAATCAAAAATGGAATCGCAGGGAACTACTCTGGTATTGAAGGCGCAGCATTGGCTACCATTTCGTCTTATGGGATCATGGTTGGCTTATATGGTTTTTTACTTATGGATAAAAGAGTCAGGGGTCAATACATCAAGCTTGCACAGTTGAAATTGTTTGACCGGCCAACCTTATCTAAATTGATGAAATTTGGAGGCCCAACGGGAGCGGAGTTTTTTCTTATTTTCGTGGCTTTTAATACGTTTGTCGGACTCTTTCATTCATACGGTGCTAACGAGGCCTCGGCTATGACCATAGCTTTCAACTGGGATATTGTTGCTTTCTTGCCATTGTGGGGCCTCAACATCGGGCTTATGAGCCTCGTTGGTCGTTATATGGGGAGTAATCAGGTGGACATGGCAATTAAAGCGACCTGGTCTGGAGCAAAAATAGCCATAGGGCTCACGATATTCTTTGCCTTATTGTTCTTTTCGTTTACGGACCCTCTGATCCAAATGTTTTTGCCGGACGACCTTGGGAATGACTATGCACAAATCATGCATCTCAGTCGTTATATGCTGCGGCTTGTCTCAATTTATTGCTTTGCCAATGCTGTCAATATGGTGTTTACAGCGACTTTGAGGGCGGCAGGTGATACCAGATGGTGCATGGTTTGTTCCCTTGTGACTAACTGGAGTATGTTGGCATTGGCTTATTTGACCATCAAAGTGTTTGCCTGGACACCGCTTACGAGCTGGCTTATATTTGTTTCTACCGTTTTTTTGGAAAGCTGTTTGTTTTTCCTAAGGTACCAAAAAGGGCGTTGGCAGAGCTTAAAGCTTATCAATTATGCTTTTTTTTAAAGTTTTGAGGGGGTGGTTCAACCTCATCTTCTCGTCTTTTTTTTGATTCAAAAGCTTTCCGTGAAATTCACTTAGTCATTCTTTTGCGGAGAGATGAACAAACTCTCGGAAATGCGAGGAGAAAATGAAGCTAGCTATTTCGGTATGTCCTAATGATATATTTGTTTTTTCTGGTCTTTTACTTAATCGTATTTCCCATGAGCTAGAAATTTCTGTTTATCCTATTGGCAAGCTCAATGAATTGCTTTCTGCTGAATCGTTTGATTTTATTAAGGCAAGTAGCATTGCTCTTATAAGCAATAAAAGTTATCGATTTTTGCGGGTTGGAGCCTCCTTAGCGAGAGACAAGGGTCCACAACTGGTAAGAAGAAAAAAATCTGTCTCTGAGAGCATTTTAGGTGTGCCCTCCTTGGCATCGACCGGGGCTCTTCTCGCAAAAAAGTACTTTCCTCATTTAGAACAGCAGGTGTTTCCTCTAGCAGAGTTGAGTGGGCTCCTTATGAGTGGAGATATTTCCTATGGCCTCATTATCAATGAGGATATGAACCGCTTAGAAACTCTGGGTCTTGAAAGCATTTGCGATCTGGGTCTGCGCTGGAATGAGGAGCACAAAGCACTTTTGCCCCTCGGCTTGTTTGGTGCACACAACAAACTGTCTGACTCTCATGTTGATGCTTTTGAAAAGCAGGTCAATGAATCGATCCTTTGGGCAAGGGAGCATATTGACGAAGCAATCAGTTTGAGCCAAAGCTATGCTGGTGAGGCTTCTGTCAATGCTGATCATATTCAGCATTTCACTAAAGATGCTCACCTTAATCCAAAGCTAACTTATTACGTTGATAAATTGAAAAATTCACTAAACCTAGACCATAGCAAGGAGTATTTTTGAACACACAACTCTTAATTGCTTCAGCTGTTCGTTTTGAAGTAGAGCCATTGCTTAAGCTGTTGCAGGCACATAAGATAGCCCATGAATACTTCGAATTTGGGATTGGGCCCATTAATGCTGCAAAAAACGCAGTGAAGCTAGTGGATGAAGCTAGAGGAAGAAACCTGATTTATATTGGAAGTGCTGGCACTTTTTCTACATTTCAGAGCCCTTACCTGTGTAAGGCGGATGAGGTTTTTTGGCTTCCTACTGCTGAGAGAATGGGGCTTGCTAAGCACATGGACTTTTTGCATCCCCCTATTTCTGTACCCCAAAATGCGCACTTTGACCTTCCTGTAGCCAAGGTGCTCACTTCAACATCTGTTTCCTTAAAGAGTGATATTGTTTTTGAAAATCTTCCAGAAAATGAGCTGTTGGTAGAAAACATGGAAGCCTATGCTGTTCTCATGGACTTATTGGGCATCGTGAAGAGCATTGACGTGATTCTTGGTGTGACCAATGGAGTTGGGCCTGAGGGGAGTCGGCAATGGGCCTTAAACTTTTAAGGGCTTAGCCCAATCTACTGCAGATTATCTAGAGGGAAAGTTCGGGCTCCTCAAAGAATTAAGCATGGTTTGAAGAAGGATTGCTATTTTCCCGCGATTTCACTATTTTGCTTTTAGCGAAGGAGGGGGAATGCTTACTTATTACAATCGCTTTATAAAATTTGGTCTACTGGCTTCTAAGCCTGAGAGTGTATTAGAACTGGAATGGTGGGCTTTTTTTGCATGCTTTCATCATTTAGCTTGGAATGCCAACCATCCTGCTTTCTCACCACCTTTAAGCTTGTGGGAGGTTATTCTTGATAGAAAGCTGGGTACACTGGTCACTTTATTAATCCGTTGCCTTTGTTTTTTTCTTTTTTTTCCATTTTTACTTCTGCTGCCTTGGCTTGCAATATGCATGGGCTCTGAAGCTAAGGGGCTTCTATTTAGTAGCCCTATAAGCTTCTTTGATCGCTATGTTAAATCTCAATTGGATCAGACGCCACTAGGTTTGCTGAACAGTATTTTAGACCTCACTCATTTGGTCCATAACCCAGGGAGCATTCAGCTCGTTAGTAAAGCAGGTTTCGAGTCTCGGTGTAGAAAACTAGGGCTGCCATGTATTGAGTCTTATACCTCAAACTCTGTTTTGAATATTGGAGATAAAGTTTGGTGTAAGCCAAAATGGGGCGGAAATGGGGAGGGGCATTATATTGCTACCATCAACCAAGAGTGGTTAGAGCACTTTCACACCTTATCTAAAGATTATCTGGTTCAGCCCATTCTAAGCAATCATCAAGAGCTACAGAAATTGACACCCTCTCTAGCATCAGTAAGGCTTGTAACGATCAAGAATAAAGCGGGTGAGATTAGTCTATTTTGGGCTGGTGAGTTGAAGGCAGGTCAAGAGGGGAGCATCAACTCTAACACCTCAACGGGTGGCTACAATCTGATCCTTTCAGATGCAGGAAAAGTCTTGAAAGTAGCTTATTTCTTTAATCCTGACTCTGAAGAACTAGTCTTTGATGCAAATGTAGATTTTTCTGAATTTAAGGTGCCTTTCATAGGTGATCGAGATAATAAAACCATAATTAAAAATGGAACTCTCCTTAACTGCTTCCCTTTCAAACTCGAA
>JABSRF010000560.1 GCA_013215275.1 Oligoflexales bacterium
ATCAGTCTTCTTACTTTGTTGACAGACGAAGGAAGTTTGAATCTTTCATCAGATCACAATGCAGAATCTAGGTTTTAAATATAGGAAAAAGGTGGTTCCATGCTCGTTGGACTTGCCGATCTTTTCACTCGTCTTGATTTCGACCCTACCTCCATAATAATCAACAAAAGTTTTGACGAGTGGCATTCCAAAACCTGTTCCTCGTTCTCCAGCCGTACCATTTCGGGATGTTTGTTCTCCCAGTGAAAACAATTTTTCCTTTAAGGAATCTGGCATCCCAATTCCTTGGTCCATGATGCTCAAAACAACTTCCTCAGAGCCTGAGTTTTCACACTTAATGGTAATCGTGCCTTCTGGATAACTAAATTTAACAGCATTTGAAAGTATGTTATTGATGACCTGATTACCCAAAGTAACGCGATCAGCCAATACAAATACCTCTTCATCATTAGGCAAATCAACCAATAAGCTTAGCTTTTTTTGCTTGAGCTGATCTTCAAAAATGAATTTAGCGTTTTCAGGATCTTCTTTCCTGAAGGAATTGACCTAATCTTTCGTGCAAAGGTCAAGCCACTCATTTGCGGCATCTCTATATCACAAAAAATATAGCTAATTTCGTGATGATTCTGGAACAAGTTAACTGCCTCAGCAGGGTTATGCACACAAATCGCCTCATATTCAGGCTTTTGCGAGAAATATTCCGTTATCTCATTGAGGATTTCGGGTGAGTCATCCACAAACAGGATTGTTTTAGCCTTTTTTTCTACAAGCTGAACATTCGTGCGTTGCCCAGTCGGGCGATGCATGTTTGAAATCGCCATTTTAAGTACTTTGTTCAGCCTCTCAGGGATGATTGGCTTAACAAATTTTAGATGCACACCAAGGTTTTTTAGCTCTTCCATAGAAGAGTCATCAAAAAATGATGAAATTGCAAAAATTGCAGGAATACTTGACCCACCTGCTTGCTGATGAACAGCCTTTATGAATTCAATCCCTCCCATGATGGGCATATTCAAGTCGGTAATGATCGCTTCAACATCTTGATTTTTTTCATATAATTCGAGAGCTTCTTTACCATTTTGAGCAGACAAGACACACCAGTCTTGACTCAAGAAGTTTCCCAGCTTACTTCGTTGCCTGTCACTATCTTCAACAAGT
Source organism: Oligoflexales bacterium (assembly GCA_013215275.1). Lineage (GTDB taxonomy): Bacteria > Bdellovibrionota_B > Oligoflexia > Oligoflexales > Bog-1112 > JABSRF01. The sequence continues at coordinate 1,159 of JABSRF010000560.1, forward strand.
AGAATCTTTTTCAAGCGAACTCCAGTATTACTAATCAGCAGAAATTTACCCAATCCTTAGTCGGCACCATGGGCTCTGAAGCAAAGTCTTAGAACCTTTAGATGTGATTATTACAAGTTTTTTTTAAAGAAGTCCGTCGGTAGTTCGAACAACTTGTGAGGCAATTATTTTACTTTAACGTTCACAGGAATCTTCGTACCGCGTCTTTCCATTTCAAAGGAAATCTCCTTTGAGTTTTTTAATGAGTGAAGTAGTTTTATAGTGGCCGTGACATCATCGAGAGATATCTCATTGATCGATGTGACAATATCTCCATTCTGAAGTCCAGATTTCGCATAAATGCTGTTTTCATCGATCTGATCAAGCATAAAACCAATAATCTTTCCCCCTCTTATCACTGGCTCTGCACTTGCTTGCATTAAAATTTTTGGTAAGTCTTCTTTGATGATTTTCTCCCGGTATTCTTCTGACATTTGGATTTCGGTTTTATCTCGCTCGAAGCCCTCTTCTCTGTATGAGTCTACCAAGCCTACCTTTTTCACCGGCGCTTTTTTCTTTTTTGTCGTAAAGATGGCACCTGAGAAACCGTCTTTATACACCTTGATGGTCTTCTTCTTAAAATTTAGGGTTTGAATAATGATATAGTTAGCTTGTATTTCTACGATTTTATACTGGTTGAATAACGTAAATCCAACTCGGTGAGCCTTGACAGATCCATTGGTCTTGTTCTTTAAAAGAATGACATTGTCTGAACTCTGACTAACGATGGATCCAATCATCAAGACACCAATATCCGATGCAAACTTAACTTCGTTAGGCTCGAATTCCTCACTTTTTGCAAAATTAGGCTGAAACAATAAATGAAAGAACAGCTTAATGCTCAATACAAGAAAAATTGTTTTCAAAAAGCCCAAAAGATTTACCATAATTCTCTTCCCGTAGCTTTACCAGATGGGTATCGGAAGCTCGGCGAAATTTTTTACGATATAATATGGCTATTCTCATTTGCTCTTGTAGGCATCATTCTATTATATAGTCGCTGTAGCGAAATGTAATCGCCAATCCCCCAAATATTCGCTTTAGCACGTTTTGGCTGGATTTTTT
>JABSRF010000561.1 GCA_013215275.1 Oligoflexales bacterium
AGCTGGCATAGTTCACCCAAAAAGCTCAGACTATAGGGGCTTAATAATGAGATCAACCTAAGTATGAAAGGCTATATTAGGAAAAATATTTTGTTTTTCGTATTTTAATATGATAGAAACCTCTCTGCCATAATGTTCCTTTAAGTGGGAGGTGAGCGTGATTTTTTTGCGGATTATTTTAATTGCTATCATCTGTTTTACCCTTCCTATTTCTGGTAAACAGGAATGTTATGCTGAGCAAGGTGAACAAGGTGAACAATGTGAAAGAGATAAACTTGCAATCAAAAAAAAGAAGCAAAAAAAGCTGAAGTGTAAGGCTTGGGTCAGTGGCTTTTTTGTTGCTTCTTCACTGCTTGGCTTAGGCGGAATTATAACTGGAAAAGCCCTTTCTGATATTACGGTGGATACGGTTCAGCCCCCAGATCCATTGGCGCTCAGTAGGGTTGATGACCATACTTTTTTTGAGTATAAGCATCTAAACAAGGATTTTGACCAAAGCTTCAATAGGCTGAGCTCCAGTTGCAAGAAACTCGATCGAGGTCTTGATGATATCTTGGATAAATATCAAGACGACGAGGATGTCGCGTACGACGCAGAGATTTTTCGTAATACCATATTCGACGATAAATGCCATCATTTGGTATCCGAAAAAGAGGGAGTTGACCTTCCTGAAGCTCCCTACACGAAAAGACAGCTTGCAACACACCTTGATAGCTTTGCAATCCAACTTATCACTTTATCGAGTGTTGCAATTATATCCACTGGCTTACTAGTTAACTACCTCAATAAAATATCCAAGGTCGCAAAGTCCATAAAGCGTGAACAAAAGCGAGAGCGTAGAAGGCTTGAGCAAGAACAGCATGATGAGGAAAACCCACCACCAAATGGTCCTCTTGCTCCTGATAAGCGTGCTAAGGTTAAGAAAAACCATCTTCTTTCGTTGGTTGTAGGCAGTGCCTTAGCCTGTGCTGCTAACAGTATGGGGAGTACCATATACCCTCACAAGCGTGACATAAGGATTAATACAGATTTGTTTAACCAAAACGACGAACCTGCTATTTATTCTTACTTTAACAGAACTCATGAACGCGATTGGAATGATATCTTGCTTCTATCTGATGACTTAAAGCAGATTGAAGAAGAAATTGCTAAGATTGAGTCAGATTTCGAGGATGATAGCCTAGGTTTTGGAATGATCATAGCTTCTGACCCTCAGCTTCCTTGGGGCAAAAAAGACAATGGCAACCTTACCGACCAGGAATGGATAGAAACTGGAATTGAGACAAATCGATATCATACGGCCAGTATGAATAACCTACATAAGCTAGGAGGGGAATTCAGCAAGGTCCAGGCGGTCATTATGAATGGAGACTTGACTGCTTATGCTCATCCTTGGCAATGGGTTCTCTATAAAAGGCTCTACGACAACAGGACAAAAGATAGTTATCCAGAAGTTTTGAATATGCCTTTATACCCGGGGCTAGGAAATCATGACTACAAAAACAATGTGCAAGCTTGTTGGGGGCCTTGGTACTCAGTTCTGATTGATCAAAAAAACTGGTGTGCTAAGAACTCAAAGGATGAGATTAAGCGTTATTTAGCTGACCTTCCCATCACCAATTTTGATGAGGGGAGTCTGTCTTATTCATGGGATAATGGACCTATACATTTTGTCCAGCTCCATAACTATCCAAACTACAATGAAACCAAAATTGATATCGAAGACTCAATAGAGTGGTTAGAGGATGACCTGACTATGGCTCAGGCTGATGGTCGCCTTATCGTGCTGAACTTTCATATCAAAAAGTATAGCCCTGAATTGAAGAAAATCTTTAAGAAGTTCAACATTATAGGTCTTTTTGTCGGACACTATCACCAATTAGTAGGAAGAAAATCAAAGCTAGAAACTGCCTTAGGTGATAGCTCTGTCTACTACTCAGGCTCAGCTAGCCATAATTTGTACAACTACGTCTATTTTTCTGAGCATAAAATGGTGGTCTACTCTATAGACTCTAGCAATGGAAAGCCAGTGATCCGAGAACGGTACACCCAGGTGTATAGCTAGCGAGCATCCGGAAATGAAATTTCCGGTTAATGCGAGCTATCCTGAGCTCAGTGACTTCAGTCGCTTAGCGAATGGATCTCCTTCATCAAGGGACAGAAAACACTTTTCCCGGATGAGAACTAACTAGTCGCTGTAGCGAAATGTAATCGCCAATCCCCCAAATATTCGCTTTAGCACGTTTTGGCTGGATTTTTTCT
>JABSRF010000562.1 GCA_013215275.1 Oligoflexales bacterium
GTAACTCGTAATTAGTAGTCGCGCCCTTGTCGCTATTAGGTTTCGCGTTATTCTTGCGCTCTTTTGCATTGTCTTTTGGGTCAATTTTTGACATTATTCTACTGATCCTCTTTCATAAAAGAAAGGGTTGAGAGAAATCCATGGGACGTATGCCCTGCCAAAAGCGCGTCCCTGGAGCCTACCTTTAGAACATCCTTCAGATAAAAACCTGAACATATTCAATTAAACAATAAAAACAAATTAAGATCAAACAATTCAGAATTGATTTGGTTTATTTTGTTTAATCAGGATCAATGTTATATTTAAGACATAGGCTTCTAAAGAAGGTGGAGAGTATGGCAAATAAGAATGGTACAAAGAAGAAAAAGACAAGTGTTATAGCAATTAGTAATCAGAAAGGTGGAGTCGGGAAAACTGCAACTGTAGTAAACTTGGCAATGGCATTTTCGCTATTGGATTACAAGGTTTTGGTAGCAGATTTTGACTGGCAAGGTGACGCATCAGATTGGTTCGGTGTAAAAGATCTAGCAAAAAAGTTAAATAGACATATTAGAACTGCAGTGGAGAACGAACTTAAGTTTAGTGAGATTGTATTCAAAACAAAGTTTAAAAACATAGATATAATTGCAAACGAGCCTAATTTTAACTTTACCATGAGAAGGTTGAACGGAACAAAGAAGCAATTCAAGGTTGTAGAGAAAGTTTTAGAGTGCCAGCAGCTATATAATTACGATATCGTAATTATTGACACCCACCCGTCTTTAGATGCCCTAATGGACTCTGTTTTGGCGTACTCCCATTACGTCCTTATTCCCACTGTCCCTGAGCCTCATCCTTATGAAGGGGTAGCTACTTTAATGCATGTGATCAACGAGACCAAAAAGGATGATAATCCCAATCTGTTTATTTTAGGCCTGCTAATCTCAAATTTTGATGGCAGTGCTACTCACAAAAAATACAAAACTAAACTGTTAGAGGATCAAAAACGGACAAACTTGGCTGTACTTGATACTGATATAAGCCATGTAAAAGATATGAAAGGCGCAGCAGCAGCCAAAACGCCATTAGCTGAGTACAAGAAAACCACAGGGGCTAAAAAGGTTAGTCAGGAGTTTGTTAGTATAGTTCAGGAACTGAGTAAATTTTTGAAGGGAAAGAGAATAGGGAGACCACAGCCGATGGTTTCTCCAGAAATGCTTGATGTTCTAGGAAAGTCAGAGCCTAAGAGTATAGAAAACGATTTCGGCGCAATTGAAGTATAAAGAGGTAAGCATGGCAAAGAAAAAAGCTGAAAACGTGGATCAAAGATCCTCTCACGTCACAGATTCTTTAGAAAACTACGCTAAATTGGATGAGGATAGATCACTATTCCCTCCTGAGCGTTTTGAAAAAATACTAGCCGCCTTGGAAAAGTCAGATCGAGTCAATGCAAATGTTCCAGTTTCTATTATCGTGGAAAACGAAAACATTCGAAGAGAAAATAGAGATAACGACAACGACTTCATTGAGACGATACGTAAAGAGGGATTAAATCAACATCCGATAATAACAATCAGGAAAACTGAAAATGGAAATTATCAATTTTTAATGGTTGGAGGGCATCGGAGGCTGAGAGCTTTTAAATCTTTAGGCCATCGACAGATTCCCTGCGTAGTTAGGAACTTTGAGGGAGAGAAAGAAAGACTGGTTGCCTCATTTAATGAGAACCAAAAACGAAAAAATATGGACCTCTTTGATATTGGGAAGTCTTTTTCAATCTTCAGAGAGAGAGGAATGAGCTTTGAAGAGATCTCAGATGTAAGCGGTTTGGACCTTAGTAATGTTAGAAGGTATGTTCACTTTAACAATTGGTCTGAAGATATCGTTAACCTCGTTCGAGAAAACAAAGAATTATTTCCTGTAAGGTTTTTAAATAAGTTTGCATCCAAGAAGTACAGTAATGAACAGATTCTAGCTGAGCTTAATAAAAAAATTACAAATAAACCAGTTGCTGGAAAGACCAAACGGGTAGGTGCCACGCAAAAAAACTATGACAGTATTTCTGGAACTGTCAAAAATTTCAAACTAAGCCCCGATGAGATTTCTTTAATTTCCAAAGTTCTTATTGAATCTAAAATTATCGCTAAGCCTTTAGATCAAAACTTGTGAAACTGTACGCGTACAGTTTTTTTAGATAGAGAAAGGATAATCAGACACAGGATACAAATCTAAATAGGTATCATGATTGATACGTATCAATTCTGATTCACTTCACCAACACA
>JABSRF010000563.1 GCA_013215275.1 Oligoflexales bacterium
ATATTTTTTTCAAGTACAATTTTTCTTTGAATTTTGGACGGCAAGATTAATTTGCATTTTCTTATTGAATTCAAGATATTTGATTCGGACTCGCTATGGAAAGTAGAAGAGCTTTTAACCAAAAATGGATTTGAAGACCTTATTGTTGTCGATAAAAATCTGCAACCTACAGGCTATTTGTCTGTGCATAAATGCTTTCAACATGTACTGGATTATGGTTTTCAAAATGCGGAATCCACCACGGTTGGGAAGCTTATGGAGGCGAGTTCAGATTCTGTTCTTGAATCCGATCCCTTAGGCTTGGCAATCGATTATTTTGCTGAAAAAGGCAATCGTAACTTTTTGCCTGTAGTCAATGCAAGCAACCGTATGCAAGGCTACCTTTGTCGGGCGAAAGTCTTCAGCCTTATCTTAAAGATGAAGCAGGTAGCCTGGCATACTAAGGTACATAAGCTTAGCCCTGAGTAAGGCTTTCTATTTTTAGGTTGTTTTCTTCTATTTCAGACCTAATGGCTTTAATCTCTTCAAAAGAAGCATCAAGGATACTCTTCGTGTGATCAATATCAGAAACCGTGCTTACCTCAAGGCCAAAAACCTCTACGCCAATAAGAATAGCACCTATGGCCGTTCCAATAATGCCTGCATATTTAAGGTCGTGAGCAAAAGTGTTTTTGCGTGGTTTAAGCTCAGGTTTAGCAATTTTCAAATCATCGAGATCATTGATTAATCCTGCCCCGTTTAAGCGCGAGTCGATCGAGGTAATCTTGTTAATTTCGGCCTGCCTGACCCATTTCTCATAAATTTCAGCAGTGTCCGTATTTGCACCACTTGCAAGAGTCTCGATACGCTTTTTTAGGAGGCTGGGATTTTTAGAGGCTTCAGACTGCTGATAATTCGCAACACTTTGAAAGGAGTTGTCGATATCTTCTGCGAAGGCTTTATAGGCTTTAAGGAAACCTTTTTCTTCTTCCAGAATTGCCCTTTGAGACTTAAAGCTTTCTAACTCTGTTTCGGGTTTGCGGTCGATGGCACCTATATAGGCCTCGACCTCTTTTAATCTAAGATTAATTTCATCAAGTGAGTTATAAGGAGTCAGCCTTGGTGGGTCCTCAGCATACTTTTTGATTAAATGAGTCCAGTGCTTAGCGACGCTCTCGTCAAAACGATTTTTATAGACCACACCGGTAGAATAAGAGACGATCCCAAATATAAAGGCTGGGACTCCCAGAGAGAGTAGGATAGAAGATCCCTTTTTTTCTTCAGCGTTCACCTTGTCATTTTCCTCGGCAATCTGCTCCTCCAATGCTTGCCATTCTTGTGAAAGCATGAGAGTTTTACAGGTTTCCGGAGGAATGTGATCCAGATAGTTAGAAACGAGGGTATCAAATTGTGACTCAGACTTTCCATTCTTGTTATGATACTCCTGCAATGCTGCCTGAATTTTATGACACTCCTTAAGAATTCGCTGGGCAGCAATATAGTTGTCTATTAGGAGCCTTCGAATTTCTCCGTCAAAATTATGCTGCTGAGTGTAGGGCTTTATCATCCAGTTTCCACAAGGGCGTTGATAGTTCACCGCTCGATTTGGTGCCACACATGAACGAACGTACACCTCCACCTCCCCTTCCGGTGGGTCGGGAAAGGTGTGCATGTGAGAGGCAAATGCTAAAGGGTTTTTTACCGAAGGGTTACAGTTTTGAGGATTTTCTTTTTGGCAAATAGCAAATTGAATGTAGTCAGCGTCAGGATCTGGTTCTACCTTTATTCTTAGGGACTTATGATCTCTTGTGGCCTCTGTTTCAGGTGTCACATCTTCGGTCTTTAGGTTTTCACCTAGTACATCCTCTCTAGGGTCCAATGGTGATATTGGGCTAATAATTTTTTCATCGGGTGTCTCCTCTACCTCCATTGGCTTTACATGGCTACTGGGAACACTAACCTTTTTTGTTTTACAGGCAATGCTAGTAGTCAATGCAAATATGCTTGTGATTAATAGAGGATGCATAACAAACCATAAAATTTGGGTTTAAGACACGCTTGGTTTCGGAAATTCTTACCGAAACTTTAACATTTTTTGTATATGGAAACGCAAAAAAATAGCTACAAATAGACAATTCCCTGTAATTAATGGATGATGAAGGCTAAGCGAAGATGATTTTTTTTATTTTACTTATTTTTAACAGAAGTTTCCACAAAGTAGCACCATACTAAACTCATCTAGTATCTGAATCTATTGATAGTCGAAAC
>JABSRF010000564.1 GCA_013215275.1 Oligoflexales bacterium
AAAAAATCCAGCCAAAACGTGCTAAAGCGAATATTTGGGGGATTGGCGATTACATTTCGCTACAGCGACTAAATACCACAACCTCACAGGGGTTGAATGATAAGATCTAAAACTGTGAGCTTTTGTAACTTTACCGTGAACATGCTAAAAATACCAGCTGGTTTGTGATCGAAAAAATTGGGATTGAGGCAAAGGCTACTTATGGAAAACTTGATTACAATATTGATCTACACTGGGATCATTATAGGAATCTCATACCTTGCAAAACTAAAGGCTAAGTCCCATGCTGACTTCATCATCGGTGGTCGGAAAAACTCCGGTCCCATGACTGCGCTTGCTGCTGGTACCTCAGATATGAGTAACTGGCTAATGATGTCCCTACCTGCATTGGTTTTTGTACAGGGGCTTCGCTCAATTTGGTTGCCTATTGCTCTTTTTCTCGGGGCATACGCCAATTGGATTTTTGTCGCTCCACGGCTAAGGTCATTCACTGCTAGTCTAGATTCCTTAACCTTACCCGACTATTTTAGTAAACGCCTCGGTCAACAAGGGCATGGCATTAAAGCTTTGCTTGCAGTCTCCATAGGTATCTTTTTTACTTTGTATGCTGGAGCCAGTTTCCTTGGGGGGGCTATGCTTTGTGAGCACCTCTTCGGTCTCTCTTACATGCATGCATTAATTCTTTGCTCCAGTTTCGTTCTAGTTTACACGATTTTGGGAGGCTTTGTCGCTGTTACCTGGATTGACTTTTTTCAAGGTATCTTAATGTTCATAGCTATATTAGCAGTGCCAATTTTTACCTTCTTCTCTTTTAAGTCAGAACTGCACCCCGTCACAATAAACCTTTCTGAAAAGTATTTTGATATATTTCATGATTTTTCATGGATTCATATGCTCTCATGTGTTGCATGGGGGTTTGGGTACTTTGGTCAGTTTCATATTGCCGTGCGTTTCATGGCCATACGATCCTTAGATGAGCTCCCGGCAGCGAGACGAATTTGTTCAACCTGGATGTTTTTCGCCCTGCTAGGAGCCGTATTCATTGGGGTTGGTGCAAAGTTTTATTATGAAGGGGCCACCCTAGCAAAACCTGAGATGCTCTTTATGAAGTTGTCGAGTGAGGTTTTTAATCCATGGGTAGCCGCTTGGATGTTTTCTGCTGTCCTATCGGCAATTATGAGTAGTGCTTCGGCTCAGCTTCTGCTGGCTGCAAGCTCATTAACAGAAGATATCCTAGCCCCTTTACTGCCTGCCACCTTGTGTAAGCATCAAACAAAGCTATCCCGATTGGGCCTTATTTTGGTATCTGCAATATCATTCTTTATTGCCTTCAATCCTAAATCTAGCATCTTTGATTATGTGGGGATTGCATGGGCTGGCATTGGAGCTTCATTCGGTCCCCTTATGCTATTTAGCTTGTTTTGGGGTAAGCTCACTTATAAGGGTGGCCTATACGGGGTTTTAGCCGGATCGGTCACAGTCTTTATGACTGAGGCTGTTATCAGGCTTGGAAACTTTCCTGATGCTTTGTCAGGTTTATCATTGATCCCTGGATTCATCAGCTCCTGTCTTGTCATTGTCTTTAAAAGCTCTCAAGATATACGCCGCGGACACGGAGATGGTGAGATGAGCATCTTCAAAGAGATCGCCATGAGCTACAAGCAGAAATAGTGCTTTGGTGAGATTATTGCCGGTTTAACATTTTTCCCACGAAGTGGGTTGTGGAAAGCGAGACCACACCCAAAAAAATGCCTCCAACACTTCCCACTCCTATAGACGGGCAGCACAATGAAGCAGTCGTAGCTGACGTGATGCAGCAAATGAAGAGGTAGCGAGCGCTAATCCTCTCTGGCGCGTCAGACTGGATCAGATAGTGCCACAAACCCATGGACATAAGCATCCCAAGAACAATGCACAGAAAACTGTGGTAAAAATGTGGCAATGAGCTCATCAATTTTGCCATCACGGGCATCCATAAGCCAAGGCTTCCGATGGTCAAGCCATGCTTTGCCCCCTTACCTAGGTCCTGTCCGTACCAAACTCCGAAAAAGCACAAAATAATCATCGTAGCTGATAAATATTGCGCTCCTTCCGTCCACCCGCTGATTCCATAAGTAACTAGAATCAATAGAATAGGGTACCTAAGCCACGCTAACGCTAGCTACCTGAGTTCGACAGAATTATATCGCCAATTGCATATTCCTGTCTAAATATTGCTCAACTTCATGTGAAGTTTCTC
>JABSRF010000565.1 GCA_013215275.1 Oligoflexales bacterium
AGAGTGCGCAATCACAGGCCAGAACTGTACTAAAATTAACCATCAATGGGTAGGACATTTATTTGGAGTTACCCTAAACTACTCTGCCTTAGCCATAAGCAAGGAGGTCTTTATATCCCCGCCTGCTGATGCAAGGCTAGAGATCCTTGGCGCCGAAATTAATTTGCTTTATTCTTTTACCTCGGTTTTTGACTTTGTGTTTAAAGCAAAGCATACCTTATTGTCAAATGGCTCATACCGATACGAGTCACCAGCTGAAGTAGTCAAGCTGAAAGCGAAGGGTAACCGCATCGTGCTTGGTGTTAAGTACTTGCTGGTCCCGATTTCCAAGTTGGTTTCTGGGGTTGCTACGAGTCGCGAAGTTTTTTCCGAAGAGGGAGCCCAAGATCAAACGCTCAGCTCCCGTTCCTTTCATGTTGGCTTTGAACTTCTATTTTAATCAAGGGGTTAGGTGTTGTTAGAGCAAAATCAGGCAAATGTTTCTATGGGTGCATACGAGAAAGGATTTAAGATCAATAAGAGCCTTGTCACTAACGGAATTGCAGTCCTGGTGTCTATCCTAGGGTATGTATCGCCGGTTTATCCAGATATCTTGAAAAACATCGGCTTTTATGCCCTTTCAGGCGCGATAACCAATTGGCTAGCAATCTATATGCTGTTTGAGAAAGTGCCTTACCTCTATGGCTCTGGAGTGATCCCCAATCGTTTCGAAGAGTTTAAGTCCGGAATAAGAGGACTAATTATGAATCAGTTTTTTACCTCTGAGAACGTGGAAAGGTTTTTTTCAGAGCAGGAAGACTCTTATCACCATGACATTTCTTTGGAGCCGGTCCTTGATGGCCTTGATTATGACCTCCTCTATGAAAAACTAATTGCAGCCGTTAAGTCTTCTCCTTTGGGGGCAATGCTGGCAATGGTGGGTGGCGAACAAGCGCTCGCCCCAGTCAAAGAGCCCTTTATCCAGAAAATGCGCGAAACCTTACTGGAATTCACCAAAAACCCTGAGTTTCAGAAAACCCTTCATGGCTTAGTCTCTCAATACTTTGACAGTGACAGCATTGTTAAAAAAGTAGAGGAAATTGTACAAAAGCGCCTCGATGAGTTAACCCCCAAAATGGTTAAAGACATTATCCAAGAAATGATACGCACTCATCTAGGTTGGTTAGTCGTCTGGGGCGGTGTCTTTGGTGGTGTTTTAGGGTTTTGTGCATATTTTGTCTAGGTTGGGGTTGGTGAGATGCGTAAGGATAACAAGCAGGTAAGCGCGCTAGCATCACAGTACTGCGAGTTTCAGGAAATGTGTGCGAGTCCTTTTCACGTGGTTGAAGCATTAAAAGCTTCATTGCAGGATGCTGGGTATGAAGAACTTGAAGAGTCGGTAGCGTGGAGGCTGAAACCGGGAACCTGCTACTATGTATGCCACCAAGATGGAAAGAGCTTGTTAGCATTTAAGGTAGGGGAAGCCCCCCCTGAATCAAATGGCTTTCATATGGCTTGTGCTCATACAGACAGCCCCAGCCTGCGCCTGAGGTTAAACCCTTTTGCAAGAAGCGAAAACCTTCTCCAGGTCTTGACTCAGTACCATGGAGGCTTGATTGCACGTACTTGGTTGGATCGCCCTTTAAGCCTAGCTGGTGCTGTGTATAGGCTGCCAAGGTCAGGCGGGAAGCTTAAGCTTGATCAAACGCTTGGATTACCGATCCCTCATAGGACTCTCGTTTCATCAGAAAAGCCGATGACAGTAATCCCTGACATTGCTATTCACCTTGATCGTGAAAAAAACCGGTCTGGAGGCATTGACCTTGAAACAATGCTCACTGCAGTGGCTGCAGTCGACGGGAGTTTTGAAGAGCAGCAGAAAAAATTTTGGAGTGCTTTGGGCCTATCTAGCGAAGATGTTGATGGCTTTGAGTTGTCACTTGCGCCTTTTTTTCCTCATGTGACTGTTGGTTTGGAAGGTGAGTTAATCACTGGACCTCGGCATGATGATCTAGCCATGGTTTTTGCTATTTGTAAAGGCATCATAGAAGCGGGAGCTGGGATCCCCACCAATAAAACGGTGCTAGGGGGATTTTTTGACGCAGAGGAAACTGGCTCACAAACCTCTTCTGGTGCTGATTCTTCTTTTCTCCCAAATATATTAAGGCGTCATAGGTGATCGAGATAATAAAACCATAATTAAAAATGGAACTCTCCTTAACTGCTTCCCTTTCAAACTCGA
>JABSRF010000566.1 GCA_013215275.1 Oligoflexales bacterium
TCCTTATGTAAATTCAGCATGTTACATTTAGGAGTTTTACTTATCAAATGGTCCTAAAAACGGGGTCCACTATAGTTGATCCAATACATCTGAAATAATCTGAAGTTCTTTAGAAAATTTATGATCAGACCATTGACAAAAAAGAGATTTTTCAGGATTGTAGAGTTTGCGCATTTTTTTCTTCCTTGCCTTTTGCAACGTATTGAGTTTTTTGGCAATTATTTTTTACATTGCAAGTTTTTGGTAAGTCAACAGAGAAGAAAATGCGCAACCCCATTTATATCAAGGCTTCTATTCTCGGATTGAAACTAGTTAGTGATTGAGAAGCGAATTCCAAAAAGCCTAAGCTTGTTTGTAAGCTTAGGCTTATCAGTTTTTATCCACCTTATTTTGCTGCAACTTCGGTTTGAAGCTCGTCCAATATCGCCTAAGTTAAGCCAAAGACAAATTCAAAAAATAAGGGTGCATATTCCAACTAAAAAGACGAAGGTAAGCCCGCTCCGCTCCAAACAAAAGCCGAAGCAAGCAAAGCAAAAAGCTGGACGAAAACCTTTGGCTGCCAAGACTAAACAGCCAACAGACCCGGTAGAAAAGAAAAACAAGGCATGGAACATACCAGGCTATGAACAGCTTTTACCATCACAAGCAATGCAAGCTCCTTTCAAGGAAGAGTCTGACACGAGCATAGGAGGTAAGTCACTCGCTCAGGTCCTCGGTGGAGAGGTGTATCAAGAGCTCGAGCTTGATGCGAGTGCTTTACGATTTCTTATTTTTATTCCTTATTATGTGCGTGAATACTTCAGTAAGGAGACTAGTTCCCGGGCGATTGTCTTTCTGACTTCTGATGGTTCGTTACTCGTTAAGTCTCTCAGTGGGCAGGCTATTTTAAGAGCTGTTTTATTTGAAAGCTTGACTAAGCCTGAAGGTAAGCTGCACTTATCTAAAATATTTGGGCACCTTGGTGTCAGCACCTTAAGCATCGATTTAAAGCTTATCCCCAGAATTGCCGTAGATGGGGGAAGCTTAACCCATGAGTATAATACTGTCTTAGGGGCAAAAGGTCTTAGCTACGAAGTGTTTTATGATATGAGTGCTGACCGAGGAGGTAACCTTTCTGATTCTTTTGTGGAGAAAGATAAAGCTTGGGATCGGGAAAAATTGCGGGAGCTAAAAGGCTCGGTAGCTTACAAAAGATCCATTCGGAACTTTACGCTATAGCTTGTACTTCACCAGTTGAGAAAGTTTGCATATCGTTCGCAAACCAAAGGAACCTTGCCAGATGAAAAAATCTCAAGGAGCCGCTGAGCTTTCTCTCGCGGTAATGGGCATGAGTATTGGTATGGGGGGCAGGTATCTTTGTATTCAATCTGAAACTTGTAACCATAGCCTTTTCCCTTAAACGTTTTGAAATTAAATATACGAGAGATCTTTTTTTTCATTTGACTAAGTACTTTGGCAAGGTTTTGCTGATTTTGATCCGCCTCCGATGTCAGTTTTTTGTTTTCCTTTAAATTATCTTCAATCATTGACAGCCTGGAAATGATACTGTCCCGTTTGTCACTGAGTTCTATATCATAGCCAGCTTTTCCAAGGTCATTTTTTACTGCTGTCAGATTTTTCTGTGCCTGTAGTCGGCCTTCCTCAAGTTGTGATCTTTTATTTTTTAGCAACTTCATATAGGAAACGGTTTTTTGATGACTGTCATAGATACTTAGGTACTTGCCGGCAACTTGTTTGCGGCAAGATTCTCTCAAGTTCGCGTCCCGTGGAAGTGATTGGCTGAAACCTTTGTTAGGCTCGAAGAGAAAAAAAATAAATGAAAAGTATGGTAAATAAAACATAGTAGAAACCTTGGTATGGTTTACGGGGGCATCCAAAAACAGTATACCAATAAATTGGTCAAAGTATTGGGGGGAGAAGATAAATGGGCGATCATAACTATTTCAGTGATAATTCTGAAATTCAGTTTTTTCTGAAAAAACGGATGAACTGGCAGGACGTCTTTGACTGGTTATCTGAAGAAGAAAAAGAGGCCATCGGTGCTTCGAACCCGCAAGAGTATTTGAACTCATGGATGGAGGTTATGGATACTTTGGGGGCTATGTGTGGAGGCCCTATTGCCGCTAATGCAGAAGCCATAGGTGATCGAGATAATAAAACCATAATTAAAAATGGAACTCTCCTTAACTGCTTCCCTTTCAAACTCGAAATAT
>JABSRF010000567.1 GCA_013215275.1 Oligoflexales bacterium
GAAAAAATCCAGCCAAAACGTGCTAAAGCGAATATTTGGGGGATTGGCGATTACATTTCGCTACAGCGACTATTTAGGTGAGCTATACCCCATTCGGTTTGGATTAAGTGAAGCAGCCCATGAGCAAGCAAAGCCTTCAGCCACCCTGCTTCAACAAGACGAGATAGGACGGCTTCTACCCAAGCTTTTCCGCCAAAGACACAAGTATCAAGCAGGTCTTTTGCATGTTTGGGCTGGCTCAAAAGGGATGGAAGGTTCGGCTGCACTGGTGTGTCGGTCCGCTTTGCGTTCAGGGTGTGGCTTAGTAAAGTTAGCAATTGATGAAAAGCACCACCAAGGCTTTAGCAGCCTCGATCTAGAGGTGGTGAGCTTATTAGTTGGGCAGGGGCAAAGGTTTTTTAATCAGGCAAAACTAAAATTTATGATTGAGCACTTCAATAAAGGAGATGCCTGCGTCATTGGGCCTGGCATCTCCTTAGATATGGACATGCAGGCCTGCATTCATGAGCTCGTTCCAAGCATCAAGAAGCCATTAGTGCTCGATGCTGATGGACTGACAGCCTATGCTGAAAGACCTTTTTCCTTGCCCAAGCATACCGTGATGACCCCCCATATTGGTGAGCTAAAGCGCTTACTTGGAATAGAGGGGCGTTTCACAATGAACCGAGATAGTCTGCAGTTATGCCAGGATTACGTGGAGGAGCATCAGCTTACTTTACTTGTTAAAGGCGCTCCCACCTTTATTTTTCATCCTCAAACTGAGGTGAAGATCATGCCTAGGGGCAACCCAGGAATGGCTACAGCGGGAGCAGGAGATGTGCTTGCCGGTATGATCGGTGCCTTCTTAGCCCAAGGCTTGGGGCCGCTCGAAGCGACTTGTGTTGGCGCATACCTTCACGGTGTGAGTGGAGAGTTGGCTGCAAAAGATTTGGGCTCCTTTAGTCTGATGGCAACTGACCTGATAGCCAATTTGCCTAAAGCTTTTGCATTTGTCGAAATTTCATAAACCTCCAGAAACCCCTTTTTTTTAAGCAATTGTTAATGACTCTTTGAGAAAATGCTGTCTTTCGTTAATGGCAGTTACCTGGGTGTTGATAAATTTAAAAACTACAGTATAAATTATTCTGCGCAAGAAGCCGATTACTTGCTTTCAAAAAAGAAAGGGGCGTTTGTGAGTGTAGTAGCTGTCGTCAGTGTAGTTAAAGCACTTAAGGTACAACTTGAAGAGTTTCGTAAAAGCAAACCTGGCTTATCGGTAAGAGCTATTGCTAAAAGTTCAAATGTGAATCGATACTTTTTACACAAAATATTGGATGAACCTGCTGAGAAAGTGACCAATTTAGACTTCACTCAAGTGCTGTTGCTTTCTAAGTTTTTGACAAATAGCACTAATATTAGAGATACCATTGACCAAAGTACGGAAGAGATTCGCGACTTATTATTGTCAACGTTTAATGTTGACTATAGCGCTAGTTTTGCCCAAAAAAAGTGCTGCACCTTCACCGATGTTAACTTAGAAGATTTCGATATTTTCATCATTCTTCTCTTAGCTTCTTGCAATCATGTAAGCCTTGATGTGGTAAAGAAAGCGCTAAACGAAAAGGCTTGGGAGAAGATCGCTTATTTAGAGAGTCTTGGTAAAATATCGGTATTGGAAAATGGAAGAGTGGTCACTGCAGATGGAAGCTTCCTACATATTCCTAGTGACATTCGTATTAGACACCTTCCTGAAATCCTTCGGAGGTATTTTTCTCCAAGTAACTTTGGTAAACAGCGCTGCTTTCACGGCCTTTTTTACCAATCAATTAATGCAGATGCTCTCAAGAAAGTGCATAAACTGCATTTAGAATTTGCCACTAAACTAAATGATTTGATGGATTCAGAGGAAAGTAAGGGCAGCATTCCCATATTCAGCGGAATCTGCTTGGACAGCTTTGTTTCGATTGATCAAATGGAACTAAACGAGGAATAACTGATGATTTGCAGGATTTGTAAGCTTTTGGTAGCGCTCAATCTAGTCGCTCATGCCTTTATATTTCAAGAAGCAGTCAAGAATAATCCAATACTTGGCTTTGGAGGTGACATTGGTAGTAATGCTGATTATGGGGGTTCAAGCAACGGGTAGGGTAACTCCAAATAAATGTCCTACCCATTGATGGTTAATTTTAGTACAGTTCTGGCCTGTGATTGCGCACTCT
>JABSRF010000568.1 GCA_013215275.1 Oligoflexales bacterium
AAATTCAACAAATTGAGGCTAGAGTTTACCGTATTTATCTCAATATTTCATGATCTTAAGTGTCGAACTCAGGTTATGAAGTGGTTAAGTCATGATTTCAACATGATTTTACGCCATCAACTGCATTAGTGGTACTTCGCCGTACTTTTCCGCGGCAGCATACTTCTATGAAAAAAAATTTTGAATCAGTCTTCTTACTTTGTTGACAGACGAAGGAAGTTTGAATCTTTCATCAGATCACAATGCAGAATCTAGGTTCAAATGATTGGTATCTTAATTGTTTATATTTTTGAGGGCATGTACCAAGAAAAAATTGGAGAACTTGTCCTAGAAACAGCTCCTGCTTTTATCCTGGGAGGAGTTTTAGGGTTGGCAACTTATCGATCAATAAAATCAAATCAGGTCACCTACCATCGAGTCATATACTCCATCCTATTAGCTAATGGAGTCTATATTTTTGTCACCAACCTAGCTAAAGTGGTTTAGATCCCTATTATATTTAACAATTAGTTAGAATTGTTGCCTATTACCACCAAAAATTAAAAATCCCAACAAAGTCGCTACATTCAATAGATTTTCAAAAATTACCGATGATACTCAGAAGCAGGAACCTTTTTTCGATAGGATCGTTTACCGCTGATGGTTTTAGGCCTGACTAAAAGTATAAGCAAAAGTATTTGTTGTTTAATAACGGCTTTTTTATGCTTGTCCGCCTTCCTTGTTGAGGCCCCTAATTTGCTCGGGCAAAACAGTGGTAGTGCCTATAAGAAATATTTTGCTGGAGACTTCAAAGGTGCCGAAAAGGAATTTCTCCGTTTTGTCGAGACGAGCTCTTCAGCAAGCAAGAAAGCTCAGTACTACAAGATGCTGGGAATCTGCCAATACATGCAAGGCAAAACCAGTGAAGCTAGAAGAAGCTTCATATTCGCTAAGAAAACCTTACCTACCATAAAGATCGATCCTACTGAAGTTCTTGATGAAACCGTTATTTCTTATTTCGATAAGATTCAGGTTGCAGTGCCCAAACCTAAGCCAAAACCTAAGCCTAAGCCAAAACCACGAAAAATTGTTAAAAAGCCAAGGAGAAGGGAGCCACCACCACCAGCTCCACCTCCTGATAGGACGTATTTGGTAGTAAAGGTCAATCATCCGAAAGCCATCGTTTTCATCGATGGTGAAAATGTTGGAAGGATGGGCCAGAAAATTAAGGTCGACCCAGGGTTGAGGCAAGTAAAAATTTATGCGATTGGATTCAATCCGATTATTAAAAGCGTGGAAATGAAAAAGAATAAGACCAATATTCTTAATGAACGGTTTACACGCTCTCAAAAAATCAGAGGAAGGACTCAAGCCAAAGCACAGCCCAAGCCACAAGCCAAACCACAAAAAAACGTAAACAGGTCGAAGGTTAAAAAACAAAAAGAAGACCCACCTGCAGGTAGCTACTCAGATGAGCTACTTGAAATGGAGGATTTGAATGAGAGTGAAGGTAAACCACAAGCACCCAGACCGAGGAAGACGAAGACAAAAATTGTCAAAAAAACAGTCAGTTCTCCTCCAAGCCCAATTTTGTACCTCCTTCCTCTCGGTACTGGGCAGTTTGCGAACAAAAACCCATTTTTAGGAGCTGCATTTCTTCTTTCTCAAGCTGCAGCATTCTACTATGGCATTGCACAGCTCAATGAGGCAGAGAACCTTATCATTGACACAAACAACGAAATTTTAGCTAGGGACGCAGCAAGAGATGCCCTTGAGGAGGATGATCAAATTAGAGACTTAGAGGAAACCAGAGAATTTCGAAATGTACGTGATGCCCAAGTGGATGAGCTCAACACCAATTCACAGATTGGATTTATAGTATTTGGAGCCCTGTGGGCCGCAAGCACTGTTGAGGCATTTTTGTCTCCGAAGCTTTCAAAAAAGCCAAAGAAAAGCCGGAAAAAACGCCGAAGATCCGATGTAGATCCGATCTTTGAGGACTCAAAGTCCCTAGTCGATTGGAATGTGGGCCCCTATCTGCTTCCTAAACCAAATCAGCATAGCCGACAACCCACGATGGCACTGAAGTTTAACTTAAGCTTTTAAGATTAGGTTTTCTTGCTAAACCGTTCAAGAGCATCCTTAGGTAACTCCAAATAAATGTCCTACCCATTGATGGTTAATTTTAGTACAGTTCTGGCCTGTGATTGCGCACTC
>JABSRF010000569.1 GCA_013215275.1 Oligoflexales bacterium
TATTTTTTTCAAGTACAATTTTTCTTTGAATTTTGGACGGCAAGATTAATTTTGCATTTTCTTATTGAATTCAAGGAGGCTTTTTTTTTATCCTTTTTTTATACAATCACAAGATCAGCCTGCAGTCTCTTGCTTTCCAAAAGTTCTCAATATCAGTCCGCTTTGATTCATACTCAGTTCGTTTGAGAAAAAGAAGGCCCAGATTTTTCTCCTTAAAGAATTCAATCCTTCGAAGCTTCTGCGGATCAAGGGGAATCTCTCCATTGATCATAGCGGTGGCATACTCGGCGCTGCGAACATACTTTAACATAGCTTGCTCCCTAGAACTTCTGACGGGGATAAAACTAAGAAAGGTATCAAACCTTCTGACATCGCTTTGAAAGATGCCGGTGTTGGTCTGGATGAAATCATTTGCAACTTCGCTGGCAGAGTTAACCTTCTCCCATAGAACTCTGAGGTTGTTCGCGTCTCTGCAGGGCCATAAATCCTCAAATTCATCAACTTCAAGATGGTCCCCAAGGTAGTTTCTTTTAAATCTTTGATAAGATCTTTTAAATCTACTTAAGCCTTGATTCATTTTTTGCCTGAAATAGTCCAAATATGAGTAACCCAACCTGCCGACAAGTAAAGACTGAATATAGTGATAGTTTTCAAGGATGTCGTAAATAGTATGAGCACCATCATCAAATGCATCCAAAGAAAGCTTGGAATCCTTGGTGTAGAGAATCTCAATCCTGGTATCAATGAAAGAAATGGTTTTTAGAAACTCAAAGAAAATCTGTTCGTAATTGTCTTCAATTTCTTCAATAATTTGACCGTTGCTTAGGTGATGGCCTTCAGGAGTGTGTAATAAAAATTCTTGCTCTTTTTGAGCGATAGCTTCAATCATTTTGACATTATAAAGGTTTAAATAATAGCGAGTTGGTTCTAGCACATTTTGTTCAAGGAGGCTGGTTTCTAGGGCTATATTTGCGGGCAACTCTTCCCAGGAAAGGTTATTCAATAACTCTAACAGAAAACTCTTGTAAGGAGGGTCAAAGGTACTCTCCTCAAGTAGGTTAAGCAAATGACCTAGTTGGCTTGTGTAAACCTGGATGGTATCAATTTTCTTTCTTGGAGTGGTCATATCAATATTAGGAATTAGAGTATTAAATTTCTCAATGGCACGCGAGATTTCAAGGGTTTGAAGAGGCAGCTCTGCCCTAAGGTAGTCTCTTTTTAATTGGTTTACCTGATCCAAAGCACTCCTTCTTTGACTCTTTAACTCGCTCAAGTAAGCATTCAATGCGGCTCTAACAATTTTTGACCGCTCTATTTTTGCTGGGATGTCCGCATCACGAATCTGCACAACCTCAGCTGATTCTAGTTCTCGTCTAAGGTCGAAAAAGTTACAATTTAGCTGCAAAAACTGCCTGCGTTCATTTATGTCTTTCCAGTCAAATTTTGAACCGAAAATGCTAACAATGATTTTTAGTGCTGTCCCTAAACTAACAGCACTTGCGGATAGGTAAAAGCCATTCATGGAAGGGATCAGGGCCGAAACCTGGCCTATATTGGTAACCACATCAGCCACCACCGGAAGCAGGCCTCTTTTTCGTACATTATATAAGCATGCATCATCACCCGATACTGTCTTTAAGACTGTAAATACCTGCTGCCTTCGAAGCAATGCTTGATTCTCAAGTTCTCCCGCTTCAATAGGGGAGATGTTTGGCTCATTCCAAGGCAAATTCGCAAATAATTGATTGTCATCTGATAAAAGAGTTTCAAATCCATCGATTAATTCACGGTTGCGATCATAACATTCACCATATTTCAGTGCAGTAGCAATAGACTCAAGCTGTTGCTGAATCCCAGACAAGCGCATTTCAGACCTTAGAGGACACTTCTGTGGCCTATTATCAACCTTGTTAACCAAGACATCCGCATATTCTGGAGTATTCAAAATTTCCAGTTTTTCTTCAATATTTGGGATTAAACTTAGGTCAATATGGGGAATATCCGCAGCTATCAATAAGGATGCATGAATAAAGCTGATGATGGCTGTGAGCCTAAATAAAATCAATGAGAGCATATGATTCATCCTATCAATGAAAAAACCTCAGTAAGATTCAATGAAGTGGACCCCACTGTCCAGACCAAAAATAGCTTTGTATAAGTAAAACTAAAACTTGTTATTGAATGCTATA
>JABSRF010000057.1 GCA_013215275.1 Oligoflexales bacterium
GCATCCGTTTCTACCAAAATATAGCGTTCTGATCACACATGAATAGTGGGTAGAATATTTATTTGGAGTTACCTAAGGCTCCCACGACCAGCAATAATCTCACGATTAGGCTTAAGTTTTCCATACTCCCTCACAGTCATTCTTATGCCTAACCCCAACAAGCAAGCAAGCAAGCAAGCAAGCAAGCAAGCAAGCAAGCAAGCAAGCAAGCAAGCAAGCAAGAGAGGCAAATAAACGCAATGAAAATGAATGACTAAAGAGAAGATAAAAACTTACTAAAAAGTGTCAATCAAAGCCTAGGGAAAGAAATTTCCAATGGAATTTGTGGGATTCGGTGTTGTTAAGGACATTGAGATGCGGATACAAGATTGCCTTAGGCCTAAACCCTACGCTCAACCCTGCTTCTTTTATCATCGGTAAATCGTTAGCCCCATCACCAATGGTTAAGACTTCGTGAGGATGGATATCGAGATCCTTGCAACGGCTCAACAGCCAAGTTCGCTTTTCTTCGGCATCCACAAGCTTGTCTAGAAGCCCACCGGTCATTTTCTGATCTTTAAACTCTAGGTTATTTGTATGCACATGCTCCACGCTCAGCTTGCTTGCGAGGATGCTGAGCATTTGAATAAATCCGCCAGAAACCATATGAAAGATGATGCTTCTTTCTTGGCACCACCTCACAAAGTTTGGCACTTGAGAGTAAGGCTCCAATGCTTCCGCAATCTCTTCTACCTTCCGAAACTCGAGGCCTTTCAGCAAATTTAGCCTCGCTTCCAGAGCTTGCTGAAAATCCAGCTTACCTTCCATCGCTAAAGTCGTGATCTCACGCACTTCATTTAAACACCCCTTTGCCTCTGCAAGCTTTTCAATTGATTCACAAGGAATCAAAGTTGCATCAACATCACAGAAAACTGCCTTAGGCAAAAAATCTTTTGGTTTCACACCCATGCTGATGTCCGGATTCCATTGACTCCTCATTTTGCTTAAAAAGTCATCAAAGGCATCCTTAGAGCTGAAGTCGAGCTCGCAATATCGCCAACCAGCATATTCCACCCAGCTTGCATTCCACGGAGCCAACAGGGGTTCACCATTTCTACATGACATTACGAGGTATTTACCCATGGGATGTGTATTCCTCATCAATTATAAGAAGAAAACGTTCGATCAGAGCTAAAATAGTATGATCCAAAAGCTCATCTGGTATATAAGACTAACATTGCAGCCAACTGCAAGTAAACCTATAGGAAGAAACTTAGCCGAACTATGGATTTGAGTGAAGTATCATTTTGATCTGGGTTAAAATTTAACCTATATGGGAGCATCGCGAGTTTATTATAAGGACTGGGCATCGTGACGAATAAAAGACGCATCCTGATTACATCGGCTTTACCATATGCGAATGGAGACATCCACATAGGGCATATGGTTGAACACCTTATTACTGATTTTTGGTCTAGATTCCAAAAAATGCGTGGGCATGAGTGTCTAGCTATTTGTGCTGATGATACCCATGGCGCTCCCATTATGGTTGAGGCAAGGCGTTTAGGAATTAAGCCCGAGGAGCAGATTGCTTCCATGCACGAAAAGCACATCAAAGACTTTGCTGACTTTGATGTGATTTACGACAATTACCACACCACACACTCCCCTTTAAACCAACAGCTATGTGAAGAGTTTTACTTAAAGCTGCGAGACAATGGTCATATTGAAAAACGTTCCATAAAGCAGACCTACTGTGAACACGATAAAATGTTCCTCCCAGACCGTTTTGTCAAAGGCACTTGCCCAAAATGCGGAGCCACTGATCAATATGGTGATAGTTGCGATGTATGCGGATCGGTTTATAACCCAATTGAAATGAAGGATGCTCGTTGCACCATTTGCGGCAATACCCCCATCGAAAAGGAATCTGAGCATCATTTCTGTAAGTTGAGCAATTTTGCCGATTTTCTTAAGGAGTGGGTCCCAAAGCATACCTCAGAGGGTGTGGCAAAAAAGCTTTCTGAATGGTTGGACAACGAGCTACAAGACTGGTGCTTAACTAGAGACGAACCTTACTTCGGTTTCGAAGTTCCTGGCGCTAAGGGTAAGTACTACTACGTTTGGTTTGATGCTCCGATCGGTTACATTGCCTCGACTTGGGACTGGTGTAAGAAAAACAATCGTAATTTGGATGAGTTTTGGCGCAACGACCAGGCTGAGATTTATCACAATATCGGCAAAGATATCATCTATTTTCATTCACTCTTTTGGCCTGTCATGCTCAAAAATGCAGGGTATACCACCCCGAAAGAAATTTTTGTTCACGGCATGTTGACCGTCAATGGAGAAAAGCTCTCTAAGTCAAAGGGCACCTTCATCAACGCGAGAACCTACTTAAATCATTTGGACCCTTCGTACCTGCGCTACTATATGGCATGTAAATTAAATTCAGGCATTGCCGACTTAGACCTCAATTGGGAGGACTTTCTATCAAGGGTTAATTCTGATCTAATTGGAAAAATCACGAACATAGCCTCTCGCGGAGCTCAGATGCTCCAAAAAAGGCTTGATGGCAAGATGGGACACCTTCCGAAGCTTGGTCAAGAGTTAGTTAGTAAGGCACAAGCTAAATCTGATCTTATCGCAAGCCTTTATGAAGAAAGGCAATTTGCAAAAGCAATCCTAGAGATCCGTGAAATTGCCGATCAAGCTAACAAGTACTTTGACGAAATGACCCCTTGGAAGCTAATTAAAGAAGATCCAGAAGAAACCAAAGAGGTTTTAACAACAATTCTGAACCTATTTAGGCTTGTTAGCATTTATCTTAAGCCTATTCTTCCAAGTTATGTTGCAAAGGTCGAAGAATTATTTGGTGACCAACCTTATACTTGGGACGACGTTCATACCATAGTTGAAGGTCGAACCCTAAATTCATTCTCCCACTTGTTGCAACGGGTCGACGTAAAAAAAATAAATGCAATTACAGAAGAATCCATAGCAGAGCAAGAAAAACGAAAAGCATCTGCAAACCAAGCAAGCAGCGAGCAAAGTCCAATTGAAGTGGATCCAGTTGAACCTGAAATTGAGATCGGGGATTTTGCTAAAATAGACCTTAGGGTAGCTAAGGTCAGCAAAGCAGAAAGCGTTCCGAAAGCTTCAAAGCTTCTTAAGCTTGAGCTTGACTTAGGGCCTTTAGGAAAGCGAACCGTATTTGCAGGAATTAAGTCTGCTTACGAACCTGCTGAGCTAGAGGGATCTCTCGTGGTGGTGGTAGCCAACTTAAAAGCACGAAAGATGAAATTTGGTACGAGTGAGGGGATGGTTTTGGCAGCTGGACCTGGTGGCAAAGACATATGGGTGATAAACCCACAGGAGGGTTCCAAGCCAGGGATGAGGATCAACTAAGATTGGAAAAGTCCTATTCACTCGAGCAGCTCTTAAGTCATAAGCTGTTCGAGGATTTATCTGTTGAAAACACGAGGATTTTCCTTCTAAGCTTGATCCACCACTTAGAAGAATTGTGGAAAGACACTGAAAAGCGTTCTCAGCTCACCCAACTATTAATCAGGTGTCTGCAGTCCACAAATATTCCAGGGTGTTTAGAAGCTTCAGAGAGACAGAAATTTGTTTCTGCCCTCAGCTCAGAGCTCACGGTAAAGCAATTCCTAAGCTTTGCTGTCCCTATGGAAAGAAAGCTAGGAGGTAATCTTAGCGAACAAAAGTATTTGATTAGCACACAGGACAAGATACTCCAAAAAGACGAGACCGTAAAAAGCCCCTTATTCATCATTGCTGATAATCTAAGGTCAGCATTTAATGTGGGCTCCATATTTCGAACGGTAGAGTGTTTAGGTGCAGAGCATATCTTTCTTTGTGGTTACACTGCAGGTCCAGAAAAAATTAAAACCAAAAAGTCTGCGATGGGAACTGAAGAGTTGGTTTCATGGTCTTGGCATTCTAAGGCAAGCCTAGTGATTAAAAAGCTGCAGGATCAAAAAATTCCCTGTATTGCCTTAGAGACTGCCTCACCAAGCAGTTCTATTTTTGATTTTAATTTTACTAAAAAATGCGCCTTGGTACTTGGCAATGAACGCTATGGCCTCGCCCCTGAGCTGCTGAGCCTATGTGATGAGACAGTCCACATTCCTGTCTATGGGCAAAAAAACTCTCTCAATGTTGGGGTCGCCTTAGCAGTCGCTGCTTACGAGTATAAACGACAGCACCAAAGTTGAATAGGCTAGCCCCTCTTTAAGTAAGTCAGTAACTCCCTTGGCACGGAGCGAATCTGTTTATCCACTTTGGCATCAATTAATTCATCCTTATCATTGAATTGATTGTGCACTTCGGCAATGGAAATTGATCCAGGAAGAACAAGAGAGCCAAGGTGTGAGCAAACCCCTTTTAAATGCTCAAGCGCCTTCACTGCACCGATGGCACCACTTGCAACCCCAAGAAGGGCAATAGGCTTCCCTGCTAGAGCCGAAGGGTATCCTAAGTTTTCAATGACAGCCATGAGCACATAAGAAAAGCATCCATTATACTCAGGAGTGCACATGATCACTCCATCTGCTTGTTTTATCCGGGTTTCAAGGTCACTTCTAAGCTCCTTGGAAAAAGGCTCTCCTAGAGCTGGAACCTTGTAACCCGTAGGGTCGATAACATCCACGTCACTTCCACTGGCTTTCAGCTCCTCGACAATTACTTTCATTGCTCTTTTGGTCATACTACCTGACCTTACACTGCCGCAAATAACCACAATTCGAAGATCTGACATACATTGCTCCTTGCTGCCTATTTTTTAGCTAGGGCTTTCTCTGGCTTATGCCTGCTTATACTAACATATGCGGCGATATTGGGTAGCTTATCGGTAGGGCTGGAAATTATTAGACGAGGCGAAAGCACTCAATCAAACATAGGTCTGCTGCCACATATCTTGAATATTTAAACAAAAATTGAGGCAGCGATATTTATTAAATGCGTTTTTTAATTTTTCTTTCCATTTTTCGCACAAAGCCCGACAAAACGTCCTTACGACTACCTAGAGTCGTCACAGGAGTCTGCAAAATTCTAGCAGCTGCAGAGTAGTTTCCGTCTCCCTCTTCAACAGCTCGTGCAATGAGTGCTGCTTCAAACATCTGAACAGTTTCTTTCATCCCTTTTTTCTTGGCAACGTCGAACGCTTCACTATCGACCACATTAAAAATCACGGAATCAGCTGTTTTTCTTACTTTATTCATGAGTAAACGTCTCCCAAAAAGAACATATCAAAAGATGAAAAAAGGCTCATTAAATAGTGTTAAAAGTTTGCTATTCAACAGGAATTGCCTTTTCAAATTATAAACTCAGTTTTCTTCCGACCAAATCTCAATAAGCCTATTTCTATTTTTTTTAGGCTTTCACATAGCTCATCAAAATCCAGTGGGCATACACCTTAACCCAATTCAATAAATTTTTTAATAATAAAATGAACATTCGCATAATTTCATGAAGGCAACTAAACTGCCAAACCTAAAAAGCTAAATAAATCTTGAAATACCATTTGTGAGACACAAATTTTTGAATACAGACTTACTGGTGCCATTATGCACGACTATAAGATCCTGCAAGCTGATTATTCGTCTTACGCTTCTGTAGCTCCTGCTCGATCAACCGCAGCTCACGTGAGGATTCACCAACAACTGCAGTATTCTCTCTCGCTCGACGAATCAGAAAAGGCACTAATTTAGGCACTGGGGCAAAGGGAACATATTTACAAACTTCATGCCCCTCGAAAGCTAAGTTGAAAGTGATATGATCACTCATCCCTAAAAGCTGGGCTACCACAGCCTGCCCTTCTTTATTCCTATTCGTATAATATTTCTTTTTCAGCTGACAAAACCTCTGAACTGAGTTTTCGTTGTGGCTCCCAAGAAAAAGAGCACAGGAATCCACCTCTTGCAGGCACCTTTGCATTCCTGTGTTGAATTGCTGGTCAGTTTCCTCTTTGCTCGAGCAAATGGGGCTTTCCATCTTCAGTTGCTGTGCCCGCTCCCTCTCTTTTTCAAGATAAGCTCCTCGCACAAGCTTCACACCCAGATAGAAATTTTGAGCTTTAGCCAGCTCCAGGCAGTTTTCCAAAAACGCAAGACGCCGCTTTCTGTACATTTGAATCGTCGTATAGACCACAGCACGCTGCTTATTGAACTGCCTCATCATATCTATGCTAACTTTTTCGATCTCATCCTGTATCCAAGACTCTTCAGCATCGATCAGGACGGAACAATCAAAGTCTCGAGCACTTTCACAGATCCGTCTTAACCTCCTTTTAAACCTTAGATAGTCCTGCTCTTCATGAAGCTCTAAGGGCTTGTGAGACTGAACTTTTTCTAAGAGTGAGGTAGCGACAATACCAGTGAGTTTTATAACGCAGAAAGGGTGAGGAACTCCTCCTGGCATGAGATGCCGAGATTCAATGATAGCAATGGTTTTAAGAGTATTGTTCTCGAACTCAGGATCACTTCCTGAGGCTTCGACTGCATAGTGAAGAGCACTAGCAACACCTCTTCTTCCTAAGTCATTGACGGCCTTCAAACACTCACTTAAATCCTCTCCCCCACAGAATTGTTGAAAAAGTGACCTTTTCAAGATCCAAGAAACCGGGAGCCCCCATTCTAAGGACTTTTCAAGCAACACGCCACCCACCAACACAAGCTTTGGGTAACTCATTGCTTTGAAGAGGCACCATGCCTTGCGTAATTTCGCAGTTGAGAGATTTTTAAATGCAACATCCGTATTCTGCAAATCGATATTAGCCACGATTTCCACCAAATAAAATTTTGAGCATTTGCTTTTTTATTTTTTTAGCATGGTGCGCCTTAAATTGGAATCAGATTTAACACAAAAATTTTTGTGTACCAGATTTGATCGCTATGAATGAGATGGGATGATTCGGTAAGAATCCAAAACCATTTTACTTACGGTATCTAGGGAAGTCTGATTTTTGGCATAGACATAAGCCAAAGGCTCATTCTTGGAAACTAAATCCCCCACGTGCTTAAGGTTTGCAAGGCCAACCGTGTGATCAATCACTTCACCAACTTGGGTTCTCCCTCCGCCAAGGCTTGTAACAGCTAAACCGAGCTTTCTGACATCACAGGAACTCACAAGCCCTTCTGACTCAGGGAAGACAGAGTGGACAAGAGGAGCACCTAAAAGTTTCTCAGGGTTTTCAAGGTAACGAACATCTGCACCTTGCAAAGACAATAACTCACAGAATTTGTCAAATGCTTGGCCATTTTCCAAGTATCCCATAAGCTTTTTTCGGATTTCATCGATGCATCGCTGAGGATAAGCTAGTTTAACCATTTTCGCTGCTAGATTAACACTTAGGTTTCTTGTGTCTTCAGGGCCTTTTCCCTTCAAAACGTCACAGCATTCTATGACCTCCAAAGCATTTCCCGCACTCTTGCCCAGCGGCGAATCCATCGAGTTAAGGCTGACCTCTACCTGCAGTCCACAACGGTTTGCTACCTCGCGCAATGAGTTTGCTAACTCTAGGGCTTCTTCTTTGGCTGTTAGGAATGCACCTGAGCCAAACTTCACATCCAAAACTAAGCCTGAAATACCCTCAGCTAGTTTTTTTGACAATATCGAGGCGGTTATCAAAGGAACAGAGGCTACGATCGAGCATACATCACGGATTGCATACAGCTTTCGGTCTAATGGTGCCAGCTCATCTGTCTGAGACATAATAAATCCACCATTCTTATACAACTGCTTTTCTGCTTGGTCCATACTGATATTCAGGTACATACCAGGGATTGATTCCAACTTGTCGATGGTACCGCCTGTATGGCCCAAGCTACGACCAGACACCATTGGGACCTTCAGGCCCTCTAAGATGCACAAAGGGTAGAGTATCAATGAGGTTTTATCCCCCACTCCCCCGGTGCTATGCTTATCAATCACCTTCTGAGGATCGATGCCTTTCCATTCAAAAACACGGCCTGAGTTTTTTGCTATTAATGTTAATTCTGTTACCTCGTCAATGCTCATTCCTTGAAAATAGCAGCTCATCAAGAAGGCACTGACTTGGTAATCAAATACCTTACCTTTCAAGAAGTCTGCAAAAAAAACACCTAGCTCTTCGGAGGTGAGTTTGCTTCCGTTTTGTTTTTTAAAAATAAGCTCTTGAGGCAGCATACTATCTCCTTCGTGAATCATCACCGCTTCGATAAATAGCACCCTTTAAAGAAACAGATTTCTCTAACATTGACAAGAAATTTTCATAAAACTATAAACTCAATCGCATCCCTAAGGGATGTGCTTCTTACTCGTAGCTTTTCTGATTATTTTTACCCCAAGTGATTGAGTAAATTTAATGAAGGTAGTTAAGTTGAGGTACCTGAAAACTCCGGTTTTCACACTGCCTAAAAACAGGAAAAGGGACTTCCAAATTAAATCAAATTTTTGAGGTATGCTTCGAAGCAGTTTTTTAGCAGGAAGGCAACGGTTAGTGGTCCAACTCCCCCAGGCACAGGAGTCACAGCACTGACAACCGACTTTACGTCATCATAGTCAACATCCCCAGACAGACTATTTCCATCTCGATGGATACCAACATCGATTAGGATCGCTCCCTCTTTAACCCATGACCTATCAACAAGATGCCTTACCCCAGCGGCAACCACTAAGATATCGGCATCCTTCGCAATGCTGGGGCTATCTAACGAATTTTTCGTAATAACCGTTACAGTCGCCCCACTATGGATCAACATTGACGACAAGGGAGCTCCCACCAGCAAGCTATAACCAACCAGGACTACTTTTTTCCCAACCAAGCTGTCACATTGATTAAGTAATTCCATGATTCCAAGTGGGGTACAGGGATACAGGCCATCGATTTTAGTCAAAACCGCACCTTGATTGTAGCTCGTAAGTCCATCGACATCTTTACTTGGACGAATCATATCGAGGCACTGGCTACGATTCAAATGCTGTGGTAGTGGAAGCTGCAACAAGATCCCATCGATCGAAGCATCCTCATTTAGAGTCTTTATGAGGTGTTCCAATTCTTCCTGTTTGACCGTCGTAGGCAGATGATAAATCTTACTGTGAACACCGACTTCATGACAGGCTTTTTCTTTTTGATTAACATAAATCTTACTAGCTGGGTCATCTCCGATCAAAATGACACTTAAGCTTGGGGCCCTATTTCCCTGGCTAACCCTAGATTGAACGGCTTCCTTAGTTTCCAAGCGAATAGCCTTAGCTAACTTGGTCCCTTCAAGTTTTTTTGCTGTCATGCCTACGTAACCCTTACATCTGGAAAGTAACTATATTTTAACATCTCTCATGCAACTGCCAAAACCTATGGGTCCATAAACCCACGCATTGTGGAAACTTAAGGTACTAAAATGAATGTTATAATCCCCCGTAATCCACCCTGAACAAACAAGGCTTTATGATCGCTATCAGCCTTCCGATAAGAGGGGTACGTTCCAGTAGTCTATTTGGTATGTAGATGTTTTATCTCAATGTCATCATTAGCGCTTTTGTATTCATGTGTGAAGCCCCCACACTGTTGGCTAGGAACATACCATCTCCCACAAACCTGCAGATTCCTGTGAGAAACCAGAGCTCAATGACAGGAACCATGCTAATTGAGGGGCTTCTATGCGAGTCCATCAGCAAGAGAGGAAATTTGATTATGCGGCAGCTTAAGATTGGCAATATCCCTGATTTTCTGAGAGATTTAAAGCCAATCCACATCAGCTATCAAAACCCTAAAAAAAAACAAGTTAGCCCAAAGCAAATGACCATTTTTGTGATGCCAGATTACCTAGCTGTAGGCTCAGACGACGATTTCGTGAGAGTGCCACTCAATCTTTATAGTGCCGTTGAGTTAACAAGGAGGTGGAATTTTATTCTTCCTACTCCAAAGATTGTAGATCTAATTTATCAGAATGCAGATTGCAAAATCCCTCCTCACCCCTTGAAGCCAGGTCCAGAAATGGCATCTCCAAAATACGTTAACGATCATAATCATAAGGTTAATCAGGACACCCCAAAATCTGGTTCAAAAAAATCTTTAAAAGCAGGGCACAAAAAAGATGTTGTCCTATCGAATCGGCTTTTAGAGAAAAAAAACAGAATCGCAATTTATGGATGGCACAAACCCTCAGGCAAACCAATTCAACCATTAAGCACTGTGCATAAGTCAGATTATGCAGATTATAGCCATGGAGTGCGCCTTGTTTACAATCAGGTCTGGATTAAAAACCAATGGATTCCAATTGGAGATATTCTCAGCAACAAAGAGCTTGCATTTGCGCTAAGCCATGAAGGACCAATCGAAACACTGAATCATGATATTCCCATTCAAGTCGAGCAGATATCACCGGACTGTCAATAAAATCGTCATTTTCTTCTTAACGATGACTAAGGAAAAAAACACTAGGGTATGTCAATTTGTCGTAGTCCTCATCCAGTCAATAATGACCGTAAAATTTTTGGTCTCGATTTTTAGTTTTCAAGTTAAAAAAAAACTATTATTTGATAACAAAGCAGGTTAAATTATCTGCAATGGGGTCTCTAAAAGTAAAAATATTTGGTGTACGAACGCCTTCTCTTTAAGGAGAGCAATTATGAACGAGGCAGTTACAAATGAGGCTTACAGTCAGTCGTGTAAATCAGACCAAACTGAGTTCTTGGAATTTACTCCCAAAGATTTAGAAAATTTCGAACAGCTTCTCCTTAAAAAGCAAGCTGAGGTCATCGCAGAGGCCAATCAGTTGATTGCTTCTGAGAATATTAAAGCTGATATAAATGAGATGAAAGATGATGCCGACTACGCAAACTATACGCTAGGACAAAATTTAACCTTCAAAATGCTGGACCGCCTTCGAAAGTTAAATCGTGAAATTGCTCATGCATTGAAAAAGATCCCTGCTGGTGAGTTCGGCTACTGCGAAGGAACAGGAGAACCCATTCCCCGAAAACGATTGCTCATTAACCCTTGGGTTAAATACAGTGTTGAGTATAAAAGCCAACTAGAAAAAGCTAAGAAAAAAAAGGGGAGAGGCTTTCAAGATGAGTGATCAATGATTTGCAGGTGGTTTGCTTATTTCAGGAGCGGACCATACCTTTCCTTAATCTCTTCGAAATACTCACTTTCCGTAAATTTTTCAATAAACTCCATATTTTCTTTACGGAATAGCAATTTGTTATAGCGAGTATACTCATACTGGGCTGGGTTCAACTCCCAATTGAGAAATTTCTTCTTTTCACCTTCAATCCACTCTCCACCCTGAAGGTACCTAATAGCCATACTCACCATACCAGTTCGATGCTTCCCGCCAAAACAATGGATCAAAACCGGTTGGTTTGCTTCATCGAGGGCTAATTCTAACACTCTTTTAAAGGCCTCGGTATCACCGGAATTTTTCGCATGCAGACTTCCTTTAAAATATTGCCTTGCTATCGGTCCGAGCTTTCGTTTTGCCTCGACTTTCTGATCCCCTGTGATCTTAGATGGGTCATAACCATCTAGATAGGTATGCTCTTCTGGTGGACCAAAGCTATGATGAAAGTTGTAGCCGTAGGTTGACTGTAACGCGTACTCTTCAATCGCAAAGTTTAATGGCCATTTGTACCCATGGGAGTTCATATAGATTATGGTTTTAGGTGCAGGTAGGCCGAGACCCTCTAGTTGCATCATCACTTCATCGATCCCCTTACGCCCTAAAGCACCACTACGATATATCGTATAGTTTTCATTGTTTACAACCACACCGAAGTTGTACAACCAAAGTTTTTTGATCTGTCCGAATTTGCTTATGATAGGCTCTGCCAGAACCTCACCACTGGTTAAGTAAATTCCAGCAGAGAACAGCATATGCAGTATAAATAAACCAGGCATGACTTCCAGTAAGCTTAACGACTCTCGCACCATCACGAACCTCTATAACAACCATCAAAACAGAACACAAAGGACCTATTATTTAGATCAGTACCGTTGAAGGGGTTCGGATCCTTTAGGAGAAAGTTGAATAAATAATATTTTTTATTTAATTTTCAACAAATTAAGCTCAAAAAGTGTCAACAAGGCGAGTTTAATAAGGGGGAACCCCCAGCCTATAAGCGCTCATTTATTATGATGCCTACAGTGAAGGTGGGTATAAGCTTAGGCATGAAGGTGCTGTTCTTTAGGTTTGTGATCATAGCCTTTTAAGGTGTCGTTGATCACTTCATCTTCATCTACGATCTGTGCTAGGAGGCACTTAACTTTCGGGTAAGCACTGTACACAAATCGTTCTGCAAGCCTTTTACGATCAGGGTGAAACGGTATATCGCTAATCAGAGAATCTGCAAGAGCTTCATAACATTTCATCTCACAAATGCGCTCTGCATGCAAAAGAGCTGGTCTTAAATTTTCGAACTTCAACTTCTGTTTTTTCAAAGACTTCAGCATGGTGAGGATATCAGCTTTATTTTCAAAAGAAAAATTCGGCTTCAAATTAACGGTTAATAGCTTCATGATTAGCGATAAAATTGCCCGACAAACCATATGCTGAATTAAATAATATTTCTTTTGAAGAGGGTTACGTTCCCACATTTTTTTATAAGAGATACTCATGTAACTCTCAACGAACTCTTTTGGCTCATTGATAATACCTTTAATGGTATCTTTCACACACATTAAAGCCTGCATTTGTGAAGTTCCCTCGTAAAGAGAGTAGATTAAACTCTCCCTCACCCATTTTTCGGCAGGGTACTCAGTGGTAAAACCATAGCCTCCTAGGACCTGCATGGAACGCCTTGCAAACTCTACAGATTTCTCTCCTACCCAGTACTTTAATAATGGAGTTAGAGCCCTACCTTTCATACGGTATTCGTGGATTTCCTTATCAATCTGCTTACGAGTTGATTCATCCATATCGGTATTGGTTTTATAATACTCACCTGCATACATCATGGCTCTACAAAAGCTAGCTTGGTACCCAAGGCTTCGGGTTGCTTTCAGCTCCACCTCAAGATCCAGGAGCTTCTCAGCAACAAGCTCATGATGTGCTATTGGCTTTCCCCAAGTTTCTCGTTCATTTGCATACTCTTTTGCCATACGCCAGCAGGCTTCCATTAAGCCGACCCCCTGAAAGCCAACTCCTAGCCTGGAGTCATTCATCAGGTCAAGCATATAGCGATATCCTTGACCATGCTCACCGATAAGCCACGCCTTCGAACCATCATAGGCCAGCTCACAAGTAGCAGATCCATGGAGGGCAACCTTTTCCTCGATTTTAGTAATTTTGATGTTGTCTTTGTCGTCAATTTTCCGTGGACATAGAAACAAGCTAAGGTGCTCTAAGCCTACTGCCCCCTTTTTATTCTTAGCAAGAACAAGGCTCAACTCACTGTTACCATTGGAAATAAAACGCTTACTCCCATGGATCCGGTAGCTACCATCCTCATCTTTTTCTGCATAAGTCCTAAGGGCTGCTAAGTCAGACCCAGCGTCAGGCTCTGTAAGAGCCATATTGCCTGAAAGCTCTCCGGAAGCTATCCGTGGGATATACTCATCCTTTAATTCCTGGCTACCATATTCTTCAAGAATATGAGCGATCGTACCATACCAAGAGGAGTTAAGAAGGGTTGAGGGACAAGCTCGGTTCAAAACCTCACAACCAATCATGTCAAAGATTAAGGTACCTCCCATGCCGCCATACTTTGCCTTTACTGACAGAGCTGGTGCACCGAATTCCTTCAAAACTTTGAGGTTTTCTTGCATCTTTTCAGGTAGAATCACCTCTCCATTTTCCAGCTTCACCTTTGCATGCTCTAGCTCCTTAGCATTAGGAGCTATGCTACTACCACAAATCTCTCCAAACGTTTCTAAGACCTCTCTCCATACTTTTTTATAGTCTTCACTAGTTTCAGCATTAACACATTCTTTTTCCGAGTCTGGCAACCAGTTGAAAAGTTTCTCGAAGTCGAGGCGATTGCTGACATGGAACACTAAGTCGTCGTTATCGAGGTAATAGTTTTTATTTTTCAAGATTTGCTCCTTGGCAAATGGGCGCCATGGTTTAACGCCAGTGAATTCTTTAGCCCAGTTCGTTAAATTGTATGAGACCAATGCAAAAGAGGACAATTATTTTTTCACGAGGCTTGGCTGACTCTGTGGTATGGAGCTATCAATTAGGCGGCTTTGTTCTGTATAAAGGAAGGTAGCGTTTAGAAGCCACCATGCTAGGGGTCACCCATCAAGCATGGTGTCTTGATTTGTTAAGCTTGTTGGGACTCTGCTGCTTCAGGCTGCTTAGCCTCAGCTTGCTCTGTTTCAGGCTTGGTTTCAGCCTGCTCGGTTTTAGCTTGCTCTGGTTCAGCTTGCTCGGCCTGAGTTTTCTCAGCTTGAGGCTTTTCTCCATAAGGACGATCACCTGGTAGGCTAATCCAGTCGCGATAGGACTCAGAGCACTTTTCCATGTTTTCTTCCCACTTAGGGTGGGTGGTTACAAACTCGTAAATCTGCTCTTTGTGCTTGGCGCAGGCTTCAATACCGATTTCATTTAAGGTATAGGCAAATCGGTAAGACCACTTACTGTAAATATCTTCAGGGTCTGCCAGGTAATTTTTCATGATCTCAATGACTTCATCTCCAAAGCTCTCTATGAGCTTGTTATAAACCCTTTGATTCAAAGAGCTAAAAGGAGCATAACCTCTGATTCTGGCAATATTTCGCTTACGAGCAAAATCTTTTTTCGAGTCTTGAACACGTTCGTAAACCCACTCACCATCGGTGACTTTGCCTTCAGCAATAACATCTTCTGCAATTTTTCTTAGCTCTGACTGAGGCAAATTGTGCTCAGGGTCTAGGTCATTTATCGCCTCGAATACAGCAGCCTGTAATTCCATATCCATTTTTTTTCTACGCGCTCCAAATAGTCGAACTTATTTCATTTTTCTCTTGATTAATATAGCCGCACCCAAAGTTTAGGAAAATTTTCTCGAACGTCAAGAAAATAGTCCATTAAGGCTCCTCACAGCCTCATTTGGTATATCTCTTTTAGAGCGCTTTTACAAATACTTGTCTGCAATAAAAATTCGTTTTAGAGGTGGTTTTAATTGTCACATGTGCTTACTTAGCCATCATGACTGCTTTCTCAAAACCGAGGGTGAGTTGTCTATTGAGCGTCACTGCTGGGCTCTTGCTCCACATCACCAACGACTCCCAAGTGGAGGATACGATCCCCAGCCTGTGCAACCGGATTGATGCTTTTTCCGACCACAATCCCCCCCTCTAAGGACTTGTACTTATGGATTGTCTTGCCAAAAAGGTCAGACTGGACAGCGATCAATTGATCTTTTTCCACATGATCTGCAAGCTTAGGAGCAACTTCTAACAGCCCTCCTTTTTTGGTGTACATCCAGTATGAGCGGCTACAAATCACAGGCTTCGTACTCTCCGCGGGCTCTACATCTTTGAGAAAGCCTAGGTAAGCAAAAATTTGGATCACGCCATTTGTAGATGATTCAATAAGCTGTTCTTGAAATATATGAGGATTACCCACCTCGACCGTAATAGCAGGGATGCTCATTGAGGAAGCTGTGTTTCTGAAAGTTCCATCATTGGTGTTGTTATGAACGATAATTTGGGGGTTCATAAGCAGGGACATGGTTCTTGGCAGTGGGCTCGTGATATCAGCTCTGACATAGAGTGTGTTAATCCTCCCAAAACTAGCATTGTGAAGGTCAATTAAATAGTCAAATTTCTTAAGCAGTTTCTCATAGGTGATCGAGATAATAAAACCATAATTAAAAATGGAACTCTCATTAACTGCTTCCCTTTCAAACTCGAAATA
>JABSRF010000570.1 GCA_013215275.1 Oligoflexales bacterium
CGAGATTTTCCTCCAATCTTTTTGTATATTTTTGATAGCGGCGATGGAGAAATTCATAGCATGCAGAATCTAGGTTAGAGTAGAAAAGCAGGGATACGATTACTTTCAAGTTTAAATTTTTCAAAGGCATATTTATGAATCATTGAATTATAACAGGACTCCCCTAAATAACCGACCCACCCGCGTCACAAAAACTAATCTTTTCGAATTTGATATGATAAGTTGTGATATTGAACAAAAATAGGGGGTTTTGTGAGATCCTCAGCGAACTAGGAGAGTTGGATTGTGTCATACTTAATTGGGATTGATGTTGGCGGGACTAAAACTGAGGTGGCGATCATCGAAGTGAGTGATGGCCATCGTGAGGGAGGCCATGCCTTTGAATACCAAGGAAAGCCTTTATATGCAAAGTTTTTGGTGCGAGAGCGCATGCATACTCAGAGACGAGCAGGTTACGACTCTGCAATTAGGCGCATGATCGACTTGTGCAAACAACTCCTTCAGCAAAGAGATTTAAATCCAGAAAAAATTTCGGGAATAGGCATTGGGCTACCAGGGCCTGTGGATCCAGGTAGCAAGAGTATGGTGACTGGCAACAGCGGCATTTTTAAGGGGCACAGTGTTCACCAAGACCTTGCGGATGCCTTGCAATACAAGGGTCCCATAGCCTGTGGAAACGATGCTAACTGCTTTACCTTAGCAGAGTCTTTGGCAGGAGCTGGTTATGAGCATCGTAAGGGTGCGAAGGATTACATTGCCCTTGGGGTCATCTTAGGCACTGGTGTTGGGGGTGGCCTTTTTATTAACGATCATATTTTTGAGGGACGACGAGGTGGTGCTAGCGAATGGGGTCACATGCCTTTTGTTTCGGAGGGTCACCCTTGCTACTGTGGCAACTTAGGATGTGTCGAGCAGTACTTGTCCGGGCCTGCTTTAGAAGCATCATTTGCAATGCGTATGTACTCTCAGATTCCAAATCGGCCGAAAGCTCAAGAAATCTTTGACTTGGCAGAAGCTCAAGACCCTGTGGCCCTAGCTGTCGTAAAAAGATATAAGCGTTACCTTGCAAAGTTTTGCGCTACTTTAAGCCAGATTTATGACCCAGATATTATCATTCTGGGAGGTGGGGTCAGCTTGCAGAATGAGCTGTATGATGGAATCCAGAATCTTATTGAGCCTTATTTGTTTATGAAAAATGATCCTCCACAGATTGTGCATCATAAACTTGGAGATTCTTCGGGTGTTCTGGGAGCTGCTTTTATGGCTATGAAACCGGGCTTGTAGATTCTGGCAGGAAACGTTCCATGACGATATCGATTTCTTGTTGACCAAATGGTTTGGTTAAGCACTCATCGGCCCCAGCTTTCTTAGCTGGATCCACGTTGTTGATGAATCCAGTTACGGCTATAATTGGGATTTCTTTTTGTTGTAGCTTCCTGATTTTGTGAATGAGCTTAATTCCATCCATAATTGGCATACAAATATCTGTAATAACCAGGTCAATGGATTTAAACTTCTCAAGGGCAATCTTACCATTTTCTGCATCGATGACTTTGCAGTCCCCTAGCATGGATTTTAGGAAGACTCTGAATAGTGGGTCGTCATCGACAATTAATACAGTTTTCATTCAAAATCCCAACGGTCTCACGAGCAAACCTTTTACTCTTATGGAAAAGATCGGTGTTCTCCTGAAGAGTTTTAGGAAACCAGAGGCTTTTTTTTGTAAGAACTTGAATATATTATGATATATTTCTTTTTCAAAAGAAAGTTTATCTTCGTGGCGACAGTACAAGGGAATTATGGTGTCAATGCGACTCTTTCAAATTGGTGTACCTATTTTATTTAATTTAAAAATTACATAAATACACTATAGATTACATGTGTTTAAAAATTGTTTCGTTAAGTGTCCTGATTTAGATCCGAGCAAGGAGTGAGGTATTGATTCCTACAGAGAGGCAAGGTAGGTGAAGATTTACGAAATACAGCTGAAAAATCCTGAAGGTAAGACTATGTACAAGAGTCTTGTGCCTGAGGTCCACGTCCAGGAGAAAGTAGACACCCTTATCCGTATGAATGAAATTGCCGAAATCGGAGCGATTTTAATGAGGGATGTAGGGTAACTCCAAATAAATATTCTACCCACTATTCATGTGTGATCAGAACGCTATATTTTGGTAGAAACGGATG
>JABSRF010000571.1 GCA_013215275.1 Oligoflexales bacterium
TGTGTAAAACCTAAGAAATTCTCCTTATTAGCCCTAAACACTTCTTAGGAAGGGGTATTTTGATGAAAATATTTTTTCAAGTACAATTTTTCTTTGAATTTTGGACGGCAAGATTAATTTTGCATTTTCTTATTGAATTCAAGGGCTACTAGTAAAGCCACAATTCATCATTTTGTCTGCAATTGGCAATATGGTCGTGGTTGTTTTTGCGACTTTGTTTTATTTGTGCGAGCACGACACGAACCCATTGGTGGATGAAAAAATGGACGCAGTGTGGTGGGCCTTTACCACCATAACTAAGGTCGGCTTTGGTGATATTGTCCCGGCGACTTTTTATGGCCGGATCATCGGAATTATGCTGATGCTTCTTGGGACTGCAATTTTTGCCTGCTACGTGGCTTTGATCACTGATGCATTCTTGGCAGCTGAGATAGCGGAGCATTCCTTAGGCAAACAACCAAGGGTTCGGAGGCCGGGCTCTAGAGAATATTTGCGCTAACAACTGCGGCTATTTGCATCATATCAATGGTTTCGCCCACATTTAGGGAACGTAGGTCCGTGACCTTGCCCGATTTGCTGGTGGAATGGGTGTTCTTGAAAATTTTTAAAAGCTTTTCATCAGCAATGATGTACTTGCCTGCATTTTCTGGCTGTCCGTTTTGAGTTTTAGTTTGTAGCTTATTTGCCTTGATATAGTCCCAAATCTTTTTTGTAATTTCAGTCCGTGGTAATTCAGATACTCCACAAAATTCTGCCATATCTTCATTTAGTTTCACTGGCTTCTTCAATCCCTTAGATTCTGCCACCTTTAACCTCCATTACAAATTGGATTCATGCTCATTGTAAAATAATGATAGGGGTTCCTTAGATGTATCTACTTAGCCCCTATAAGTCTAGCAAAATAAACAAAAAACTAAATCCTGTTTTTGTCCGTAGATCATTAAGAGCAGTGATGGCCACGGTGACTCGAAGGAGAGAGTTTCCAATCTCTGTCCTAATTTCCAGTGAGTTGATCCTAGCTTCTCCGAGGCGAGGATGATCATAAAGTGGGTGAGCAAGCCAAATCAGTGAGGGGAATAAAGCGATGCCAGCAGTGAGCTTTTCAGGTACTGGATTTCTCTACCCCTATCAAATAGGGTGTGCAGAGTATATTAAGGAAACCTTCGAGGTAGACCAGCTTTTGATTGGCAGTATATCAGGAGGCTTTACAGCTGCTATCTCAATCTTATTTAATGTGACTCCTAGCCAGCACTATGAACTCTTGGAAGAGGCTAAAGATTTCTGGAACAAAAGAATGCTGGGTCCGTTTCTTAATTCAACGTCAAATTGGATTGGCCCATACCTAAAAATGATGACAAAATTCGATTCGCGGCTTGAGTGTATCAATGGCCATGGGCGCTTAACCCTTGGGTGCACCTCCTTGGTCCCCTATAAACGGCTAAATGTTGACTATTTTCACTCAATTGACCATTTAGCTTATTCTATTTCCTGTAGCCAAAGGCTCTTCCCCTTCTATCGTACGGTGGGTTTTGTGGAAAAAAAGCTTGTGGTGGATGGAGTTTTTAGCCAGAGATTTGCAATCCCTAAAACAGTGTCTCATCAGGATACCGTTAAAGTCTCTCCTTTTCGACTCTTGGTTCCAGATATTTATCCAAGTGGTCAGACAATAAATTACCTTAAAAAAATATACACCCCTCCCGATCGTTCTTGCTTTTTCAATCTTGTCGAGCAGGGGTACCAGGATGCAAAAAAGATGAGCTCAAAGTTTTTACAACGAGGGTTCAAGCTCAAGTCCATTGCATAGTACGAATTGTGTCTGTTTAAACCATTTCAGATAACTCCTTTACCAACATTTGTCATTGTCACGCAGGTGCCGTTAGATAATTACGAAAGCAAAGCACTTGATGGTCAAGATCGCCAAACCCTGCTACGCAGGGGCGATGACGAAGGACCCACTACGCAGGGGTGATGACGAAGGACCCACTACGCAGGGACCCACGACGCAGGGGTGATGACGAAGGACCAACTACGCAGGGGTGATAACGAAGGACCCACTACACAGGGGCGATGACCACGGCCTTTATTTCCTCCTTGAAACCTAATCATTAGGTAACTCCAAATAAATGTCCTACCCATTGATGGTTAATTTTAGTACAGTTCTGGCCTGTGATTGCGCACTC
>JABSRF010000572.1 GCA_013215275.1 Oligoflexales bacterium
TTATAAATCTTCTCAAAAAGCATTAGTGACGGGCTTCACAGGATGTATTGTGGCATTGTGATTAGAAATCCAGGCTATATCATAGCCTTGGGGACCTTCCAGTACCTGAGTGGACCCACAAATTCTGCTGACGAGGCAAAAATTTATCCTTTCTTCTTTGATTGTATTAGGGTCGTTAAACCAGCCACTTTTAGCGAAAGGGATCTTTGACTTTGGGCAAAAATTGGAGTTGCCTACCGTTGTTCTTCCCAAGGTAAAAAAAGTGAGTCATGATAAAAAAATTGTCTTATGCGTAGCTGCATTCGCAGGACTCGCTGTTGCTGGAACTGGATTTGGAGCCTGGATCTACAGTCATAACGCTCATGCTCCTAGTGGACCGGTAGCAAATAACCTTGCTGTAAGTCCTTACGCTGAATCTGAGCTTAAGTTTAGCACTTATGCAAAAGGGGCATTGAGTCCATATTCTAGACCTGAATCTGGAATGATAACCCATATTGGTACCAACGAGGTGCGCAATAAAAAAGGAGTCATAAACATTTCACGACCATCTGCCAGTGTCGAGGGTGATTTACTTGTTTTGTTTCTGCATAGAACAGACGACGACCTGCCTTTGTATATAGATGGCTGGGAAAGGGTTGCAGAATGTTATAAATCCAAGAACCGTTCTGTTTGTGCAACCGAAAAAGATTGTACAAAATGGCATAATGATGATTTCTGTAAGAGGTTTGGCATGCTAGGGAATGGGCACGATTTAGCACAAGCTGTATTTGTGCGTCCTGTCAGGAAAAATGAACCTAAAAAGTACCGATTCAACCTTAATAGAGACCGAACTGGTAAACCCGGATGGGCTATGTTAACGGCTCTACGAGGGGCTGATACAGAAAATCCTGTTCGTGACTGGGCACACACAGGATGTGATCGCAAGACTGCAAGTGTCTTTCCTTCAGTTTATGGAGAGCAGGGGGACTTGGTCTTACTCTCTCAATCTTTTGATGACGCAATAGGGCAGGCTAACTTTCTAGCTCCAGCCGGAGCCACAACCCTTGGGTATGTCAGTGCAGGTGACGAAGCGGGGTTCCTCTTTGGTGGTTATGCGGATGAGACAGGGGAGACAGGCACCATGGTCACTCGTGGAAATGGGGGGCCAGCTTGCAAGGATGCTCTTATTTCATTAAGCATTAGGCCAGCAAACTAATTGAAAGTCAGTGATACAATAAAAGATTATTTTCCATCCTTCCTTTTCTGGTGCTTATGTTTGGTAACCGATCACATCAGAGCGCCATCCCTCCAATTATATTGAAGTATTGTTATAATATTAGTCATTACTCCCATGTCTATCATATCTTTTAATGAGAAATGAGTGGTGCCTATTAAAATATCCGGAAGTTAAAAATATGATTAAAAAATCTATCATATGTGTGTTTTTGATCGTATCGCAGTTTGCATTAGGCTCGGTATCTAGCTATAAGGTCATGCACTACAATATTTTAGCAAAACACTTGGGAAACAACTTTGAACCTTGGTTTAAGTACTCGGATGTGGGAGACCAGGACCTACTTAGACAACAATCTTGCTCCGTCAAAGATCTTATGTATGCCAAAGATCAAGATGGAAACTACAAATACCCAAGCCTAAGAAAGGTGATTGACCAACTGAGCATTGTTGACGAAGGTGAGGCAGACAGAGATTTTACCTTTCCTCCTTACACACATATTTTTAGCTGTGAACACATCCTATCTATTTTAGACTTCCATAATAGGTACTTTGACTGGGATAAGAGGCAGCCCAAAATACTACAACGCATACAAGATGAACAGCCAGATCTTATGTCACTTGTTGAGTTTGATGCCATAGTTGATATTGGACAAGCTTTGGAAAACATGGGTTATCGATCAATCTATGCCAAGAGGCCAAATTCTAAAGATGGGATTGGCTTCTTTTATAACGATAAAATATTTAGCTTAGAGAGATATGAAATTGTTGAATTCCAATCAGATGAATGCAGCCATAACCGCATAGGGCTCATTGCACGACTCCGTAAGCGATCTTCAGATGAGCCACTAATCTTCGTATCAACTCACCTAATGCGAGAGCCTATGAAAGGCGGATTGCTAGATTAAGTGCAGAAGAAAAATTTTCATCGCTTCGCAGG
The DNA here is from genome assembly GCA_013215275.1 of Oligoflexales bacterium. Lineage (GTDB taxonomy): Bacteria > Bdellovibrionota_B > Oligoflexia > Oligoflexales > Bog-1112 > JABSRF01. Next base: position 2,153 of record JABSRF010000572.1, read on the forward strand.
GCGACTTTAGATAACCTGTGATACGAA
>JABSRF010000573.1 GCA_013215275.1 Oligoflexales bacterium
ATCCGTTTCTACCAAAATATAGCGTTCTGATCACACATGAATAGTGGGTAGAATATTTATTTGGAGTTACCTAACAACGACAAGGCTCTAAACAAACCACCTGACCGAACAGGAGGCCGTCTGATGAGTATTATAGAGTCCACTGCACCCCCGATAAAGCATAAATTTCCAAAATTCTTAAGTATTTTTGCCGAATAGCTTAGGCTAATTTTTGCAAAAATTTAGGCGTCTTGGCTCCCAGCCGAAGGCGGGCAGAAGTCATTACCAGTTTAAAAACTGGACCTGGGATAAGTTTGGCAATCGTCAAGCTGCTGTATCGGTGCGTCCTCTTCGTGGGGACTACGCAGATTTGGTTAATACTTGTTATTTCAATCCCTCCAAGGGAACGAATACCTTGTATTGCCTTGCTTTTGACCTAGATGCTCATCGAGCAAAGGCAGAATGGAAAACCAAGAAAGGGAAACTAAAATGGCATAAGATCAAAAAGCTTCTTAGTGAGAAGCACCCCGAAATACTGCAATATGTCTTTTCTGCGGTTACCTCTACTGGAGGTAATGGTCTTGCCTTATACCTAGCTATAAGGCCACTAGAGCTATGCGATAAGACCAGAAAAGCTCAATACGCAGCGAAAGCCTTACTCGAAAAACTATTAGTTCTTTTCAATCAATATGGTTTTGGAGCTGATCCAAGCGCTATTGGCCTTAAAAGAGATTTTTGCAATTGGCTTAACCCTCATAAGTCTGTTTACAGCAATCCGTTTGTTCTTAAGTCAGTACAATCCGATAAAACGCCAGTAGTTAAAACCTTACTGACTTACCTAAAACCCCTTGGCTTAGCTGAATATGTAAAAAAATCACAGCGTACCGGTCTTTTGTATCCTGATTTGAGAGCAGAAAGAAAGTTAGCCAGTCTCTATACGTTTTTGCATGAAAAATGGTTAGATAACGAAAAATCCGTAGGCATGACAGTGTCGAGCATAAGGTCGCTAACTTCCTTGTCAAGACCTTTTGTCGAAAAATTTTTAAAAAGCCCTCCAAATTGGCTATTAACCGAATATCAGGGGAGAACAGAGGGTTGGAGTTTGGCTGTTAATCTGTCGACAGATCTCACTAATCGATCCCATGAGTTATTGAACAATAAAGCCTATGATACAGGCCAAAATCTTACAAAACCATTAATCCGACCAGAGCAAGTGGAAGATGGAAACCGAAACCATTGGTTAACTCAAGCAAGCCTACTGCTCAAGCACAGTGGTATTAAAGAGGACCAAGCGGTACAAATCATTCAGCAGCACATTTCTTCCATTCCAGGTCATGAGGAGTCACAAAACTGCAAAGCATTCAAGGGTCTTATAAGGAATATTTATTCAAGATATCAGGATCTTTTTGCCATTAAACCAGGCTGCGCTCCAAAGTGGTTAGTCATCCCAACACCAGCCAACCCAGTCATCCCGAACGCAGCTGAGGGATCTCAATTAACGAAAGGAACAAGCAGCCCCAATACTCAAATGCAAACATTTTTAAAGAAGGGGGGGAAACCCCCTGCACCAGTACTTAGAAAAGTATCTAGGGATCAATGCTTCACATTTAAGAAAAATTATTATTCCTTGCCAAGAAGTTATGTAGGTAAGCAAGTGCTAGCTTTTCCCTGGGAAGGTCAATTAAGAGTGTATGATGAGCATTCAAAAAAGCATATTTACACTCACCAGATGCTGACTCAGAGCAAGGGCAAGTATCAGACTGATCCTAGACACATTGGCACATTTGGAAGCCTTGAGAGGCAATATTTTACAAATCTAGTGGAGCAATTCCATTCAGATGGTGATGCGATTGGTTTATTCGCAGAGAGTCTAGTAGCTCGTTATCAGCTTTTTTCATTACGAAGATTGTGGGCCTTGCGCGGTCTGATCAATCAAAATAGCAGGGATTTGGTTAATCAAGCGGCCGCTTATTCACGCAATATTCGCGATTTATCGAACAATTTACGATTTATTTCCAAAGGAGATCTAAACTATGATTCAAGACCGCAAAGACTATCAAAAGCAGTACTATCAGGCTAACAAAGAACGACTAAGGTTGAAGTGGACCCCACTGTCCAGACCAAAAATAGCTTTGTATAAGTAAAACTAAAACTTGTTATTGAATGCTATA
>JABSRF010000574.1 GCA_013215275.1 Oligoflexales bacterium
TATTTTTTTCAAGTACAATTTTTCTTTGAATTTTGGACGGCAAGATTAATTTTGCATTTTCTTATTGAATTCAAGTACTCATAATAGTCATCGCTGTTGCATTCTTCGATCTCCTCCTTCAGAGAATCGATATCATCTAGTAATGTATGGTCGGTCTCTTCAAACTTTTTCACAGGCATCTTAGTCAAGGACTTAATTAAACTCAAAAAGTCAGACCGTTGGGATGGGCTCTTGTCAAAGCCCATTTGTTTAAGCACGTTGCTCAGATCTTCTTTACTTGCTCCGGCAAGAAACTTTTCCAGTTTTTCTGAAAAAGCCATCCTGGATAAATTTGCCCCCATGGCGACCTCAATAAGCGTAGATGGTTACGGGATTTTCGTCGATCATCCCTCGCCAGAAGTTTTAGCATATCTGAACCCAGCCGCCATCAAGGATTCAAGGCTCTTGCCTCGGCAGATAAAATCTCGCCACAAAATAAATTGTTATCAAGTTCTTAAGTACCCTTCAGCAAGTGAAATTTATCAGACGATTTTGCTATGTAAATTTAAAGCAATCAGTATTAAGTGCTTATCTCATTTAAGTAGCATTTTCCTCCAAGGAAGTTACAACTCAGTACCATCAGATAAAATGTCCAGATATTGTTCATAACGATATACCTTGTCTTTCTTTTTGCCAGTAACTTCGGTAAGTATTCCACATTCAATCAATATGTTTAATGCCTTAATAACTGGTGGCTTTGTTAATTTCAAAAGTTCAGTTGCTTGGTGTAAAGTTACTATTGGCTTCTTCGGCAATTCTTCTAATAAACGAATACTCGCTATAGTGGCTTTCGAGTGGCCTAACAATTTTTGTCGATCATTGATTACAAGGCTTTGTAATTTTGTGGACGCATCAATAACGTCTTTTGAAACTGAGCTTACACCTTCCAAAAAGAACTTAATCCATTCTTCCCATTTACCCTTGAACCTAACATCATTTAGTAATCTATAGTATATGTTCCGATTTCTTTTGAAAAAAAGGCTCAAATACAATAATGGTGAATTTAAAATGCTATGATTTTTAAGTAGCAAAGCAATTAGCAAGCGCCCTATTCTCCCATTGCCATCTAAGAAAGGGTGAATGCTTTCAAACTGAACGTGAATCAATGCAATGTCAATCAAAGGATTTTGGGACTCTATGTGAAGGTATTTTTCAAATTCATCTAAACACTGCATCATTTCTTTAGGTGGCGGAGGAACGAATAGGGCGTTGGAAGGACGGGTCCCACCAATCCAGTTTTGCGAGCTTCGAAATTGGCCGGGGCTCTTATTTTTACCCCTTGCTCCTTGCAAAAGTCTTTTGTGGGTTTCTTTGATCAGCCTCAAAGATATAGGTAAGCCTGTTTCTGATGTTATCTGATCCCAAGCATAATCTAGTGCATTAAGGTAGTTGCAAACTTCTTCTAAGTCCTCATTCTCCTGCCCATTGTCATCTGAAGAAAGTAAGTCAATCAAAGTCGACTGAGTTCCTTCTATCTGCGATGTGATGACTGCTTCCTTGCGGACAAAACCGTAGAGAAGCCACTCCTGGCTTGGAACCATTTTAGAGGCCAGCTCCAGTTTCTCAATCTCTGCCGAAGCTTCTCCTAAGAGTGTCCTTATTTCCTCATCAATGTGAATTGGCGGATTTGGTGGAAGCGGCTCAGGTACGAATGCCCTGACCTGCTCACCACTTGTGCTTGAACTCACATAATTTCCAGTCTTTCTCATGAGGTCACCTTCATAAACGATCGTTTACCACTATTTCTTGATAGTAAACGATCGTTTACTAATAATCAAGGTTAGTAAACGATCGTTTACTATCGTAAAGTTTGAAAACCCGCCACCGATGGCAAACAATCGGGAAAGAGCGGGGACACAATGCAGAAACATGCTAAATCATGGGGTCAAGTGGGTAAGGATGACGAACTGTTTTTTCCATTAATTTTAGAAAATTACCTATTTATTCATGCACTTAGTAAAATCGGTAAGAGAGGGTTCGATTCCCGCAGCCTCCAACAAGCCTCGCTTCACAAAAGTCAGAATATAGCTCTAATCTCTTAGGTTGATCTTAATCTTACGACCTCGGTCACGGTCTCAAATGGATTCTTAACGGCCTCCAAAAATCG
>JABSRF010000575.1 GCA_013215275.1 Oligoflexales bacterium
TTTTTTTCAAGTACAATTTTTCTTTGAATTTTGGACGGCAAGATTAATTTTGCATTTTCTTATTGAATTCAAGTTTTGACTCTAGATACTTAAGCATGGTGTTGACATCACTGACCTCAAATGGGTCTTCAGGGTGGTTGTCGCTCAAGCCTTTTTCAATAAACATCTGCTCGATCTCGAGGTTATTAACAACCATGGAATAACGCCAGGATCGATATCCAAAGCCCAGGTTTTCCTTTTTCACGAGCATTCCCATTAAGCGGGTAAAATCTCCATTGCCATCTGGGAGCATCTTTACATTCTTGACTCCAAGGTGCTTACTCCATTGGAACATAGTAAATGCATCATTTACACTGAGGCAGTATACTTCATCAATTTTTTTGGACAGGATTGTTGAGTACTTTTCTTCGTAGCCCGGTAAATGGGTGCTAGAGCATGTTGGCGTAAAAGCTCCTGGTAGAGAAAATATTAGGACTCGCTTGTTCGCGAATAGTTTATCGCTGCCTACAAGCTCCCATTTGAAAGGGTTTTCCCCGCCTACTGACTCATCCCTGACTCGGGTGTAAAAGGTAACTTGTGGTACTTGCTTCATACATTCTCCCTTAATGATGGCTTAATTGAGCTGGTCTTGAGAATGATACATCCAATGGGCTCACACAATCAACGAATACCTGCTTGATTGCGGCTAAGAATCATTAAAGCATCAGTCGATAGAGTTGTGAGGGTCTTACTGAGTCTTAGCTGGCTGATGGCGATTATTCTTCTATAAGGGCGAATAATTTGCCATCGAAGAATCGACCATCTTTTCGATAATGTTTTTTAAGGTAGCCTTCTTGCTCAAAGCCACTCTTTAGCAGGACGCCTTCAGATCCGGTATTAAATTAAAAAACGTTTGCTGTAATTTTCACAAGACCAAATTCAGCAAAAGCAATAGAACACAGCTTTTTCACTGCTTTAGTCATAATCCCTTGTTTCCAATAGGGCTTTCCAAGCCAATAGCCAATCTCAGATCTAAAGTCTTTGCCAAGATCTATGGAATCAAAGCCGATGCCACCGATCAATAGGCCCTCAGTATTTCTAATTGCAAAAGTTGTGATGCGCCCTTGCTTCTCTAGCTTTTTTGATTTTCATTGATCCACCAATCCGCATCTGCTTCTGAGTAAGGAAAGGGTATTGCTAAGGTATGATCGTAGATTTCTTTTTCTTTAAAAAGTTCCACATACCGATGCTTATCGGTAGGTTTGATAGCATCTAGGTGAATTTGGTGATCAACTTTAATGATATAGCTCATACTAAGATCTCCGTTCGGAAACAATTACCACCAGAGCCTATTTAATGACAGATTTCGTAGGGACAATCAATTCATTATCAGCTAGAGTAAATGGGCAGGGTGAGAGGTTTTGTAGAAAAAAAGAGTGGGTTTATGAAAAGTCGAACTGGATTTTTAGAGGTGGGTGATGGGCACGAAATTTATTGGGAGGACTGGGGTGAACCTACCGATAAAACGCCCATATTCCACCTCCATGGAGGCCCTGGTAGTCGTTTTGATACAAGTCATAAGCAGCTCTATGACCCTAAGATCCATCGAGTCATCTTTCATGATCAAAGAGGCTGTGGTAAAAGCCTGAGCAAGAAAATGTTGCATAGGAATACAACACAGCATTTGATTGCAGACATAGAGTCGCTTCGTAAGCTCCTTGGATTTGATAGCATATGTCTATCAGGTGGGTCATGGGGGTCGACTCTCGGGCTGCTCTATGCCATTAGTTTTCCCAGGCAGGTGGAGAAAATGCTCTTATGGAGCGTCTGGCTAGCTCGTCGCTCGGAAGAGTGGGCTGCAGGTGAGGCTTCTCGTCCATTATATAGGCCTGAAGAGTATGAACGGTTTAGATCTTTTATTCCAGAGCCGTACCAGAGTGATAGCCAGTCAGTTCTAGAGTACGTTTCCAATAGAGTTAATCAACCTGATCTTAACACAGCATTTACTTATGCTTATGAGCTAGTAAGGTAACTCCAAATAAATGTCCTACCCATTGATGGTTAATTTTAGTACAGTTCTGGCCTGTGAATGCGCACTCTATGAAGGCTGAAATGGACGAACTATCTTCGAAACATCTGCAGACAATTAAACAAGCTTCAAAGTATC
>JABSRF010000576.1 GCA_013215275.1 Oligoflexales bacterium
AGAGTGCGCAATCACAGGCCAGAACTGTACTAAAATTAACCATCAATGGGTAGGACATTTATTTGGAGTTACCTAATTTCGATTGATTTCGTTTTGGGGAATCCCAATTCTATCTGCAGCTTTTTTTGCTAATTCAAAAACTTTTTCTTCTTGGGCTAGTTTTTGGTCTTTTGTGCTAATACCCAATAAGCTTACTTCGCTCGCTAAAGCCTGCAATCCTGTGGCTAAACCAGATTGGGTTCCTGCGCTGCCTGTGGCGCTTACAATTATTCGAGCATTGACCTGCATGGAATTTAGCTGCTCAAGAATCTCCATTGCAGCCTCTGCATAAGCAGCTGCTCCCAATTCATTTGAAGCTCCTCCTGGAATGATATAGGGAACCTTACCTTGTTTTTTAAGCTCCTCTGCTAGCAGCTCCATTTCCTTTTTAGTGTCGGTGCCCTTTTTAAAATGATACACCGAAGCACCAAAGAGCTTATCAAGGAAGACATTCCCTGAGTTTATATGCTTGGGTTCATAATTGGCGCGTCGGTTTTCTAAAACCAAATGACATTTTAGGCTTAGACGTGCGCATTGGGAAGCCGTCATCCGACTGTGGTTGCTTTGAGTTGCACCCGTTGTGATGATATCTGTAGCCCCTTTTTCAAGAGCATCAGCCATAACGTAAGATAGCTTTCTTAGTTTGTTGCCTCCTCCACCATGTCCTGTGAGGTTGTCACTCTTTAGGTATATTTGTGGGCCACCTAGATGTTGTGATAAGTTAGCAAGGTGAATCATGGGAGTTGGCAAATCCGCAAGCTGTAAATTGGGAAATTTTTTTAGCTTAGCCTTGAGTTTATCCATTTTTAGGGGATCATAAAGCCTCACATTTTTACCTTTATCTGATTGAGGGTTTGCCTGAACTGGGACTTGGGAATAGAGCTGTGCAATAAAAGCCAATAGGAAAAGCAGTTGCGTTTTTTGCATCGTGGTAGTACCTCATCTGAGTTTGTCGGATTGAATTTTTAATCAAATTCAGGGGTTTAGGCAAGCATAATTTGTGTCTGTCGCAAAAATGTAACCGGAAGAGGGTATCAGTGAAGCTCCGTTATGAGGAGTTCCGATGGATTTCACTCGAAGGAAATATGGTGAATGGAAAAAGAGTCCTCATCATTTTTAAGAAATAGAAGGTATTTGGATTTTGCAACAATCTCCTTAAGAGAAAATTTTAATTTGATCGTAAACCCACCATTGGGAGCATAGGATTCATCTTGGAAAAACTCTTTTTTAGAACGAGAATCTAAAGCAAACTGTTCTTCCACAGATTCAAAATCAACGGTTTCGATACTACCCTCATTAGCCAGAGCGTATTTAAGGTCCTTCAAGTTCTGCCCTTCACAACTAACTTCGCTTTGTCTATTGTCCATGGCACTGAGGCAGTTGAAATGAACCTTGAAAGATATTTGACCTTTTTTCTTTTTGGTCACGAGCATATGAGTTAATTCGTAAGGGGGAGCGTGGTTACCCAAAAATTCAAGAGACTGTGAATTTTTCAGGCCAGCCGTTGCATATTCAATACCTTCTTTTACTTCCAACTCTCTAAATTTAAAGATGATCTTGTCACTACTTTTAAGTGGGCTTCCGAGCTGGGAAACAATGCTCATTTGGAGTTTGTGCTCAGGATTCTGACTGGAGGTGTACAGGGCTACCTCTCCTGTTTTCCAAGAAAGAAACGGCTCTTCAGGATTGAAAGAAACCCCATTAATTTTAAAAGCATTCAGCTTGGCTATACAGTTGGTATCACTTTCAAAAACCATGATCTCGTCTTGAGATTCATCAAAATCGATGCTATATCCAGAATCACAACCGTCAATGCTAAAGTTATACTGGTATGCGGAATGAAGATTCAAGCCCTCTAACTCAGAGACTAGCTCCACTGATATGGGGACCATGTCAGATTTTAGCTTCTGTGTGAGAGGCCAATCTTTTTTTACGGCTCCTTTTTCTTTGTAACCACAAGCTACAAGTAAACTCAAGAATAGGCTGGCACAACAAACAACTTTTAATGGCTTAATCAAGCTTCCTAATTTCATCAGAAGTTTCCATCAAAAAATGTCGTTTAGGTTATGATGATCCTTGTAATATGGGACTTTTTAGTACCCTTCG
>JABSRF010000577.1 GCA_013215275.1 Oligoflexales bacterium
CTCCTTATGTAAATTCAGCATGTTACATTTAGGAGTTTTACTTATCAAATGGTCCTAAAAACGGGGTCCACTATACGTTTAGCTTCGGCAAAAACGCTCATCAATTCTTCAGAAGGTGCTGCATAGCATGTTTTTCAAGACGATAGCGTAGCGTATGCCTCGAAATGCCTAACAGTTGAGCTGCTTTTGTCTGGTTATATTTTGCTTTTCCGAGAGCTTGGGAGATAAAGTTTTTTTCTACCTTATCTAAGCACAGCCCCTGATCTGGTAATGGAAAGGTGTTGTTCTGTTTAGCTGATACTGTATCGAAAGCGCTCATGTGCCTGATAGCATCTCTGCTTTGGTTTGGAAAACTAATGCTTGCGAAAGGAGCTGAAGACTGTGTGGACGTGGGCTCAGTCCATTGAAAGTCAAACTCTAGATGCTCTGGCTCCAAGACCTTTGGCTCATGAAGGATGAGGGCTCGTTGCAAACAGTTCCTAAGCTCACGAATATTCCCTGGCCAGGTGTATTTACAAAGGTGCGAGATGGTGGAGGCTGGTAGCTGTGGCTTCTCAAGGTCAAGGTCCCGACTTAATTTTTCAAGAAAATGCTTACAGAGAATCTTAACGTCATCCCTCCTCTCTCTTAAAGGAGGGATATAAACTGGAAGAACATTCAAACGAAAGTATAAGTCTGTGAGGAAATCGTCTGTCTGAATCATGCGTTTTAAATCGCGGTTGGTAGCCACCACAATTCGTGCATGGACTGCAATTTCTTTTACCCCCCCTAAGCGGCGAAAACGCTTGACCTCTAAAACTCTCAAAAGTTTGGCCTGGAGCTTGGGTGGCATTTCCCCAATCTCATCTAAAAAGATGGTTCCGTTTTGAGCGATTTCAAACAAGCCTAATTTTCGTTCTCTTGCGTCCGTAAAGGCGCCTTTTTCATGACCAAATAGCTCACTCTCTAGCAATGACTCGGGAATACTAGCGCAGTTAATTTCTACGAAAGGCTCGTCGCACCGAGAAGACCACTGGTGAATCGCTTGAGCAGCAACTTCTTTACCAACTCCACTTTCCCCACAAATCATAGCAGTATCGGCTTTGCTCCGTGCGATCAACTCTAGACGTTTTTTAAGTTTCTGAGTTTCTACCGCGTTACCTATGATTTCTACACTGCTGGTATCAAGCTCTTTGCCAGCCATCTTACGGACTCTTTGCCGTAAGTATGAGACCTCACCAGCTCTTTGAAGGGCTGCAATAAGATCCTTCATATCAAAGGGTTTCTGCAAATAATCAAAAGCGCCTAAACGAATAGCAGTCACAGCGGAATCGATCGCTCCATGGGCTGTGATTAAAATCACAGGCATTTGTGGATGCTCGTGGCGCCATTTCTTCAATAGATCAAGGCCATTGCCGTCTGGGAGCCTAAGGTCACAAATTGCAATATCAGCTTGGAACTTGGGAAATTTAGCAAGAGCCTCGCTGATAGAAGCAGCTCTAGCCACTTGCATTTTTAAATTCTGCAATTCGGTTTCAATGCTCCAGGCGAGTAAATCCTCATCATCCACTAGAAGAACTCTTAAGCCTTGTAAGGCCTTTTTAATATTTTTAGACAAGTGAGACTCCTGATTCTTTAAGTTTTCGGAAAATAGACAGAGACACGGGCACCGCCACAGCTCGGATTTGTAATTTTAAGCTTTCCTTGATGGGCGTTTGCAATTTTTTGTATATTCGTTAAGCCCATTCCTGATCCAGCTTCTTTGGTGGTCCAAAATGCCTTTTTTGCACATTCGAATGCTTCTGGTGAAAACCCTTTACCCTTATCGCTAATCTGCAAAACTGAGCCAAACTTTTCCTTACTTTGCCAATGGAATTTTTTGATACAAACTTCTACTTTGGGATCAGCCCCGAAAGATGCAGCTTCGAAGGAGTTGTGTATTAGGGCTTTAAAAGTGTAAAGAAAAGACTTGAGGTCACACACCAGATGAGATGCTTCAATTTTAAAGCTTAGGCAGGAGGATTTGTCTTTGAATTTGCCAGTTTTTAAGTAACTCAAACCTTCACTGATAAGAAAGTCGGTATCCATAAGTGACCGATATTTTAGTTTCAATATTACAGCAGGTTACGCACTATCTAAGACTTCCAGTGTTGACGGTCT
>JABSRF010000578.1 GCA_013215275.1 Oligoflexales bacterium
AAAAAATCCAGCCAAAACGTGCTAAAGCGAATATTTGGGGGATTGGCGATTACATTTCGCTACAGCGACTAATTAGCGCAAACAGTGCTCAAGGAGATCAAAGCGACAAACCCAGCATCCTATTCAACGGAACCCATCATGCACGCGAGCTTATGACCACAGAGGTTGTGCTTGATATTGCTGAATACCTTCTGAGCAACTACGATCAAAATGAGGAGATTCAAGGATGGCTTGATCGCTATCGTATCGTTCTAGTTCCTCTTGTAAACCCTGATGGTAACCAAAAAGTCTATGATGGTAATCGTTGGTGGCGCAAAAATACTTGGCTTAGACGCAACAGAGTCACCGGAGTGGACCTGAACCGCAATTACCCCACTCTTTGGAATGGATGTAACGGATCCAGCGGCGGCACTGGTAGCCAGGACTACCGCGGACCAAGCCCTGCAAGTGAGCCTGAGACCAAGGCAATGATGGCACTGGTTGCCGAATATAAGCCCATTCTTAACATTAGCTATCATTCTTACAGCGAACTGATTCTTTATCCTTATGGATGCCGAAGCGAGCGCAACCCCTCAAAACAAATCTTTAATGAAATAGCATTGGAGATGAAAAAAGCCATCATCGATGATAATGGACGAGCAAACACCTACGAGGTTGGAACCGCTCCTGAGCTGCTCTACCAAGCCGATGGCACTGACCTCGACTACCAGTGGCAAGAGCACGATGTGATTGCCTACACCATCGAGATCAACTCGAGAGCAGCGGGATTTCAACCTTCTTATGGTAGGTGGCGTGACATCACAGTGGAAAGGCAAAGAGGTTCTTGGAAAACACTACTAAAACGTATGGACCAATCAGGGTTCAGGGCTCAAATCCAAGGTGATGAAGGCGTATCATATAAGTTAAGTAAGCTAGAGTCGGGCAAACCCTTAGCGTGGGATGAGGGTACATGGTCAAAAAGTAAGAAGCCAAGAAGCCCATCATTAATTTTTGAGCTTCTGAGTCCTGGAACATATACCCTTGTTGTAAACAACAACAAACAACAAGAAATCGTCAAAACCTTTACGGTGAGTGATAGAACAATAGGTCTAGGCAACTTAAGCTTCAGCGATTAGAGATGTTTTCTTTAACTCGAGAAACTGAGATTATTGTCGAGAATTAGCACACCGAACCTCCAGCATACCTATAACAACCTACTATAAAAATCGGTTGTTTTTTTCACTGGATCTTCAGTTCATTCACTTGTATTAATGTTTAACTTAGTTTGTTGCTATGCCCATTGCATTGGAACTAATTTATGTTGAACAGGCATCTTCTATTTATCGTGCTGATATCATTTTGTAGCACTAAACTCCTCGCTGTTTTTAATTTTGCAGCTGACTCTTTGGAAGATTATTTAGGTACCATTGCTCCTAGGGAGTTAGAGCCAGGAGAAACATTCCAAATAGACCCCAGAATTGTCAAAATAATCGTTGGCTTCGGTTGGGACCCGGAATCGAAGGCCGACTATATCGATATGGACTTAAACCTCCATATTGTCAAAAGAAATAAGCACATGAGTAAGATCATATGGCACGGAAATCAAAAATATCAAACAAAAATATATACTCATAAACAGGGCCTAATTTTCCACTCTGGAGATAGTGTTACAGGGGAAGGTGAAGGGGATGACGAGTCAATCATAATTCACTTGGGTGGATTAAATAGGCATAGAAAAGATATTTCTCACCTGGTAGCAACGGTCGTAAGCTATTCAGGTCAATCTTTGCAAACCATAAATAATTCCTTTTGTCGCATTTTAGCTGTAACTGATTCAGGTTACACCCAAGAGCTTGCACGTTACAACCTAGGGGAACAAAACAACCCTCTAGAACTAGACGAGCAACAAGCAATCATTTTGTTCAGTATTTTCAAACAAAATGATAATTGGACTATAAAAGCTGTTGGAAAGGACGTAGAGTCCGTGAGGGGGCACTCAATGGTTTTAGCTACTGAGTGTCAAGACAAGATCAAAAGCTTATTGCTCGACAATGAGCTCAATTAAAGACTTGGACAGAAGTTTCCACAAAGTAGCACCATACTAAACTCATCTAGTATCTGAATCTATTGATAGTCGAAACCATAATAA
>JABSRF010000579.1 GCA_013215275.1 Oligoflexales bacterium
GGATAATTGCTAAACCTATGAGTATCGTGGAGTTAATGACCGTTAGAGTGCGTCAATAGATCGAGACCAGTGCCTTGGTGTGTTTGGTGAGGGAGTTATTTGGGGTCCAGTTGATCATGAATAGCTGATAGTGTTGATTTGAGGGTAAGCTTTTTAAAGATACATTTTTTATCGTACTAGCATTGGTGGAAGAACATACACAAAGCAATAAAAGCAGCTTTAAAACAAGCATGATCTTATACATACTCACCTCAAACCTCATATATATTTAGGGTGTACTTTTTTCTTTAACTATTTTTTTTGACGTCGTTTTTACCTATCACATGCCTCTCTTTCGAGCAAGGTTTGCTGACCTCAAAAAGGGGTCGATATACCTCAATTTTAACTGGTTATAAAGTCATCATTTAGATGGGGTCGTCTGAAAATTGAAATGAGCTGTGGGATTCAAATATATTTCATCTAGAAAGCAAAAATTAATCCCTACGTAAGGGTCAACCTACGTAAGGACTATATTGGGACAACTCTATTAATTAGTTTAGGCAAACTAAAGGGAGCTGGCGGGTGCAATGGGTTGCTGTTGCTCTTGCAGCTTTTCTTCAGCATGCTTAGATTGAGCTTGTTTAACATCTGCTTCTGTCTTCATTTGGACAAGCCTTGCTGCAATACGGTGAAACGTATCTGGGCTAGCGACATCAGAAAAGATGATATCTGATGCTCCAGCGCTCAATGCGCGAATCGCTTTGTCGTTGTCGAAGCTTTTGCAAACCACTAAAATTGCAGAGGTTGGATAAGCTCTTCGAAGCTCGCTTACGATAGTAAGGTCGCAGTCTGAATGACATAAAAAGCCGTTCAATGATCGAATGCTAAGCCTGCAAGATAAAAATTGGTCGTAATTCTCGAATGGTATAAGGTTAATCTTACTATGATATACCTTATCTTCGTCTAGGTGACTGCTAAGTCCAATCGTCACAAGATTTAAGTTCATCTGTCGTCTCCTCAGGGTAGATAGGGATCGTAGGTGTTTTCTATAGGCCCTCAATACATATTTCTGATCGGAGATTTTGGTTTAGTCCCTTAGCTAAGACTTTGCAGTAGATCTAAGCATGACGTTTTTTAATGGATATTTGTTATGTAAAAATGCTGCTAAAAAGATTACTAGGTTTTTCTTGTCAGCTTGTCTCCAAAACTGAAAGATTGTCGTAAGAGCCTGAAAGTATTTTGCAAATGATCTGGTTTTTTTCTCGTAAGCTTTGATTTTTCACGCCAAAAACAAGCCCTAGGTGTTAAGAATATGGTCATGGTTCCGAACCGTATCATGGTGTGTTTAAAGGCTTCTTGAGGCTTGAAGGGTAAATGTGACGATCTTACTGAAATATTTGGGGATTTTCCTGGTATTTGCTTGTTGTGACAAAGCTTTTGCCGAGAAGACCAAGCCAACTTTCTCCATACGCACAGATTTAAGAGTGACTAAGTTAAGGTTTCCTAGCTCTTTAGACTTTGGACAACGCAAAATCGATCGTAGCGCTAATGTTTTTGTCGCAGGGCCTTTCTCGTTTAAAGACAGTTTGGTGTTGGATGAGCGCTTTGTTTCTGCTGTCTATATGCAAGTTTATGTGATTCACCTGACCAGTTTCGTCCCATTTGATCCGAAATTTCAATATGATGAAGCGAAAGCAAAAGAATTGCAAATGACTTTACTTGAGTCTCGTAGCAAGGATCGTGGTGATAAAGGTCTGATGTACCAATTTAAGCAATTTATTGGTGAGAGAGTAGTCTATAAGTGGATTAGTGTATTCGGAAATAAGCATCAAACGGATGTGATCATAGCTTTGTACCCAGATCAGTTCGCTTCTACTTTTATCCCTCCCTTACTCGAAGGTTTAGTCGAAACAGCCTATATTACAAAGGAATCATTATAGAATTGTGCCTTTTCGTGAGCCTAACCTTGGGGCTTATTGGTTGACAAACATTCCATTCCTGTTCATGCTCATTCTCAAGTACTAAAAAATATTAGATTTGTGTGTGATATGAATTTTGGTAGACAGCTATATCATAGGTGATCGAGATAATAAAACCATAATTAAAAATGGAACTCTCATTAACTGCTTCCCTTTCAAACTCGAA
>JABSRF010000058.1 GCA_013215275.1 Oligoflexales bacterium
AAATTCAACAAATTGAGGCTAGAGTTTACCGTATTTATCTCAATATTTCATGATCTTAAGTGTCGAACTCAGGTTAAATATTGTAGAAGTTATAAAAAATGGTTATGGTTATTTATTTTCGAAGAGGGAAGATGATTCATTATCTCATTATAAAATACTGGTGAGTTGCTTTATGTAACTCACCTTAAGAATACATACTCCATTATTGCAATAACAAGAAGCGGCCTTGATAATCTCGGTTTTCACCATAATACTCACCAATCGCATCATACTCTTCACAAGTGCCATGGTAGTGGATCACTTCCTTCCAGCCGTTCCCGCTAGCTTTGCGAACAAGCCGAGCATAGTAAAACTCATTGCCATTGTAAAAGCCATCGATCACATCAGGCTTGCTGCGTCCTGATCGCAAAATTCCGTAAAAGCAAACTCCCTCCTCACATGAAAAAGTCGTATCAATGTAAACGAAGTCACTGTACCTCGTGGCAGCTTGCATCTCTTTATAAAGCATAGAGCTACCTGCTTGAAAAAAATTATTGCATTGGCCAAAGAGATAAGTGGAGCTAAACATGCTTGCCAATATGACGTAGACTAAGTGTAATCGTCTCATAGCCTTCCCCCTTATAAATATATTTGTACCTATATTTGATTATACCAACTACGCTTTTAAAAAAAAGGCGCAATTTTGGCACAATAAGGATGATTTCTTATCTAGAACGAATCAAGGGGCTCGCTACAGAGATGATCATGGCAGGCACACTGAATACTTTCATATCCTTGTTTGACGCATTCAATCGCAAATTCATCAGCTGGCTCTACGCTAAGGGTACAAAACACATCTTTTTCCATCGGTGAGCATGATCTACGCCTACCCTTATAATCATAGCCAGTGAATGAAGCTGAAACATTCAACTTCTTACTAAGGCTTTCTTTTGCAATGTTGTAACTACATAAGATCTGCTCGCAATCACACTCGAATGCCTCATATCCGAAACTTGTACAATCCTCCAAAAACTTGCTTTGTTCTTCACTGCGATTAGCACAATCTAAGACTTCTTTTGGATAACAAACCTCAGCCTCAGCCTTTGCATTGTAACCCGTGTATGACGTCACATAGAGATCCGTCCGATTATTCTTATCTGAGGTAGATTTGCATGAATAAAACAGACCCAAAAGAAAGAAAATTTTTAAATAATAAACCATATCTATTCCTTTTAGCACAGGGTTAGTAGAAGTAATGAATGATTTCTTTCATATTAAACAACATGGTCTGGTATCTAGTATAGATACCATGCCCGAACATGGTCCCAAAGAAATTAATCCCTCTACTCTTGTCCTTATAATCAACCAGCAGATTATGACCGACAGGGTGCAGCCTCTGTTTCATTCGAATTCTAGAACTCCAATGATTAATCCCAAAACCGATCCCTAAATAGTCATTTAACTCATTATTTATTTGAGCATGCCTTATGATCGGACTTAAGCTATCAGACCCCTCAATGCCCCATTGCTGGACATAGTCACCATCCCTCGTTCCTAAAATCCCACCATAGATACCTCCTTGAATCGATTTACCCCTATGGTTGATCATATGAAGCACTCTCTGCTTTGGGGAAAGCTTCCAACGGTAACGCCTTGGTGTCCCTAAGGTCACAAAGTCTAACGATAGGCCCTTTAAAATTCTTAAATTTTTGATAACCGATTTTTCATCAGTATTAAACCCACCTTTTACAGCTAATAAAACAAGTTCCTTGGCAAGGGAAAAATCGTCAATCATCTGAGTCATCAAAGCAAAGAGTTGACCCCCATGGCTGTGACCAATGAGCAAAAATGTGGAGCCATTGCTCTGTTCTAAGGAGCTAAGCTGATCAATGAGCCCAAGAGTCGCTGTTAAACGTGCATAATGATGATTTCCTGATGACCAGGTAAAACGATGACAAGCAACTTTTTTACCAATCCCTGCTTCAAAAAGTGCGACATACTCATCAGAAAAGATCCCTTTGTCACCAATAAAAGAGTCCTTTTTGCGGTTATAAATGTCTATAATTTTTTTCAGAATCCGCTTGCTCATATGAGGTAAGCCTCTCTCAAGAAGCCTGCTTATATCAAATGGGTCAGCTCCTACGAAGGTTCCGTGAATAAAAAACACCACCCCAACCCCTTGATCATAAAGGCGCTGTCCAATAAGCTGCATCTGTTTTTGCCACTCTGGATCCTGAGCTTCCCAAATTGGCTTTGAGTCATTACAATGGGCCGCTTCCTCGTATTCTCTCAACTCGTAAGAAGGAATCTTTTCCTCTAGCAATAGCTTTTCGTCATCGCGACGAGATAGGCGCCACCTAAAGAATAATACGGCTCCAACTAAGGCTACAAGAACAGTGACGATCATTCCGATCAAAAAAATATGAGGCATAAGCTGGCATCTTCCCAAGGATCAACGGATTGTCAGAATCCATTACATTTTAACACGAAGCCATAACGGCCCCTCCAAGCTCTCATATGACTGACTTACAGGCAAGTGGCGATATTTTTCCTATTAAGCTTAAACACTGATACCCGATAGGCATTGATAAGTAAGAGTGGGAAAGCGATGAAGGTGGGTACCTGCTCACAGTTTTCAGGAGCGAGTTCATGAACTTGACAAGACTCTTAGGCTTGCTAGCATTGCATTTTGCTAGTTTAAGTGGGTGTGACCAGACAGACTTTACAAGCCAGTTTCTTGACGTAAAAATGCTCACTGTTTTGGAGGAGCCTAGCTATGCAGGAGGATCTGTCGCCTGCAACAATGATTGGTTTGAGCCCTATTCCATAAATTTCAGTCTAAAGAATGTTATCTTAACCATTGTGGATCCAAGCAACGGGGCAATTAGAATGATTGATTTATATGATGAGGCACCTGAGAGCTTTCGTATTACAAATCGCATACAGAAGGTTTTTTCTAAGGAAATCTCTGAGACCTCACTGGGCCTCGACCTCACCGGAAAAGTCATTGTTGGCTTCAAAATAACATTTGATGAGCAGATTACTGCTAGAACCAAATTTAGTGAATCCATAGGTAGCAGCCTGGGGCTCAGCCCAGCAGGTGGCGAAGATATTTGCTCTTACACCGAGCTTGGGAGCTGTGACGCAGAAGATTTGAATGGTGAATGCAGCATCGTCTTCAGTGATCCCACCGATGTCATAAAAGGGCAAGGCTACAGCTTTGTGATAAAAGTTCAGATCAAGCGGACCATCCTTCGAAACACCGCTGCCGAACCTCCCCAAGAAATAAAGTTTATTTCACCGACTTTGGCTATTTCAATGACGCGCACTTGATTGATCCAAAGCCAAACAAAATGTTGTTCGCCGTTTCCGGAAAGACAAAAATCAGTTTAGCATCCCAACCATCTGTATGATCGCCACGTAGGCAAGTAGTGAATCTGACATACCCCTTTATATGGGTTCCTTTTGGGGCCCTATATTTTTATCAATCAGACCTTTCTAGCCTGATAGGGAGCGTTAATTTATGAAACTAATCTACCTTTTTTGCCTTCTGATTTGCATGAGCTTACCGCCTGAGGCGAACAAAGCTTATGGTTTATGCCTGGAACAAGCTCAGCAGGGAGTCGAAAGCATTAGAGTAGAGCTCGCAGCCAGAAGCTATCCTAGCTGGGACGCCTGGCAATCCATTGAAAAAACAAAGTCCTTTGAGCACATAAGTGGCTCGCTCTCGGTAGATGGTCCGGGCCAGATCCCCTTCGACTTCTACTTAAGTAACCCTCAAAATTCGTATGGAAAAAATGACCCACAGCCCCTTATTGTCTTATTTCCTGGATTTGGAGGGGCTAGTTGGATTGATCACTATGTCAGTAAATACTTTGCTAAAAGGGGGTTCCATGTTGCGATAAGCCACTACCGCGATGAAGAAAACGATCGCAAGCCAGAAAAAATTTATGAAGTCACCAAGAATAATATGTTAGCTGGCATGAGCATCATCGATGCCTTTTCCGAGCTCCCTGAGGTCGACACTGATCGCATTGGTTTACTAGGCTATAGTTTTGGAGGCATTCGAGGCGGTTTTCTCAGTATTGTCGATGAGCGCATGAAAGCGGCAAATTTCGTGGTGAGCAGTGCTCAGTTCGCACGGACTATCATCGATTCATCCCTGCCTGCCATTAAAGACCTAAAAGAAGAGCATATGCGGGCTCTCGGTTCTCCTACCGAGGCAGAGTATGAATCCTACATAGAAAGCAGCCTCCCATTTGAGCCCTATCAAGCACACTGCTCTAGCGACTATTCAAACCACTTTCTGATCACTGCAAAAGCCGATACCATCGTTCCTACCCCGCTTCAAGAATCCTATGCAAGCCAGCTTCCTGGGGCCCAGACCACAAGTTATCAATTGGGGCACATTCCAAGTGTCCTATGGTTTGCAATGCGAGACCTTTCCAAGTCTGAGCAATTTTTTAAATCTCGATTTGAGTCATTTAAATGATTGGGAATTGAGGAAAGCTATTCGTCTTCGGCGATAAACGCATTAAAATCTGCGACCGTCTTGCTGCTAATGGTCAGAGGAGCACTCACGAATAAGACCTCAGCATTGGGGTCATCCTCGACTTGATCACAAACCCCTCCACTTTTGCCATCACAAACAGTGGATATGCTTTCCAGGAAGGCAACCTTACTGATTAAGAAGGCTTGATCCTGCGTTTGATCAATGACTACGGTTGATAGGGTCAGATAAGGACCGGTAGGCGAAAAGACACACTGCTCCACCTGCCAACCTAAATTCTGGTATCCTTCGATGAATCCATCGATGCCAAAGACATCGCTCATTTGATTTTCTAGCTCTGAGAAGTCACAAAACAGGCCTGCAGAACTCGCACTCACATCAAAGCATTCTCCATTTTCACCAGGATTATCCGAATCCTCGCCACGTGGGTCCCAAAAGCCATTTGCAGCCACACAATTGGCCTTGCGTTGGTCAAATTCAGAAAAGGCTTGGACTGCCCGAAAGCTCGATATATCCGGACCTTCTAAACAGCCTCCGGCACTAGGTCCGGCATCTGCAGGTGCTTCTGCAGCAGGTGCATCGCCACCTTCATTCGAAAGGACAGCTTCTCTAGCCCCTTCTGCGCCGCCACCCATGCCAAAAAGTGGCCCACAAACTGCGGCAAAATTATAACGCTCCGCTAAGTCTTGACTATTACTGCTATTTTGAGCCACAGCATTATCGTCTGCTGAACCCTCTCCGTCACCAACTTGGGTGTCAGAGCCAAGGTCACTATTGTCATTGCTATCATCGCTGGAGTTATTAGCAGCACTCCCATTGCTATTCTCGGTCGCTCCGGTCGACTGAGCCTCGGCTGAGCTGCCTCCTCCAGGTTTTATAGGTGAGCAAGAGCTTGTGAGAAAAAGCCCACATACGAGCGCTATAAACGTCTCAAGAGCTGGTGCTTTACTTTTGGACATAAGCATGTTTCCCCTAGCAGAATTTTACCGAATAATTCAAAACGCCCCTGGCATCGGTATGCCACTCTACATACTCTAAAGCGGAAAAGTAGCTTCATATATTGACGTCCTCCCGCCACTAAATCAATGATTATAGTGGGGGATTCCTATAGCACTTCAGCTATAGCGATTCACGCCCGAATCGGAGTCTGTTTAGCTTATTGCAGCACCCAGACTCTTAGGTCATAGGTTTCACAGGCGTTAGCCTCCCCCTATGACGCTTACAGTTCTTACAACCTTTACGGTTTTACGCACGAAAGGAATTCATTCATGCAACCCAAGGAACCGACTTGTCAAAGAACGATCAATATTCTTGGTAGCACGCTTGCTAAATCATCCAAGAATTCGAGAGTCTATAGTAGGGTATGAATGCTCACATCTCAAATACTTTTGCAGTCGCAAAGTTCTGAGATATTCACATAATCGCCTATCCATCTCCCCCTAAGCCTCGCTCGTCTAACGACTTGCTACGTTATAGAGGGAGAATTCCGGCGGAGCTGTTAAATAAGAATTAATGGTGGCCTCTGGTGGCCTCTTTTCGCTGTATTTTTGGGATCATAATAAAAAATCTAAAAAAAATAATTCACAGAAGATGATCAGCTCTTTTACTGAGTTGACTGCCACGGAAGGTCTTGGCTTTCATCAGAACCGATTTGATACTGTGAGTTAGCTCCTGGAACGTAGGTAACTTTTCCAGAGATATCATTATGGGTAAAATGAATGACACCGCTCTGATAAGCACTGATATCACCAGAAAATGTCAATCCATCGAAAACAATCGTTTCAAAACCAAGGGTTTCATTGCCATCTTGATTGTTGGTAATGGGATCTAGCTCTCCATTAGTCCAACCTTGATAACTAATCAGCTGCTTCCATTTTGTTTGCTTACAATCAGAGATAGAAAACGTATCGTTTTCCTTACCAATCTTGCAAGGTTTGGTCATATCGTCTTTTGAGCCAAAACTATACCTAACCAAGTTGTTTTCAATGGTTCGGTCCTGAGAGCCCGTTGCAAGGGTGAAGTTAGACTCCGTGTCTAAATCAAATTCATATTGAAAAAACACGCTTCTATCCGAGTCATCAGGACAAATCTTTGGATTTTGACCTGGAAACAATGGAAAGAGACCTTGAACGCTTTCACCGGCATACTGACTCAAGTCAGTATTCGGACAATGTGCTTGATAGTAAAAATTACCTTTGATCTTTGCATTTGTTCTCAGCTTAATTGCAGATCTTGGAGGAGCTGTCTGGCAATCATATGAAATGGCAAACCCACCATCCTGCTGGTAATTTTTAATAACGATCGTATTAGTATCGATCACCTCAGCAGAAAGGCTTGCCCATAATTGATCAGGGCAATGACTATCCGATAGAATTTTAGTCACGTAAACCTGCTCTTGCTCATTGTGCTGATAAAGTGGATTCTTAAAGCTAACTTCCTGGATAAGATACCTTCTGGCACCTGTCGTCGAAGTGGAAGCCTTAACCGAGTTATTATCGACAAAGTCTTCTTGAGTTAAAAATCCATTAAAAGTATCCTCACCACCCGAGATGACAGGGCCATTCTCAGTGGAACCACCAGCTCCATCTCCTGAAGCTCCATCCGAACCGGAATTGTCCTGTCCTTCAGTGGCTGCAGCACCTGCAGATTCCTTATTATCCACATCACCACTACAGCCATAGACTAAAAAGGCTGCAAATATTAAGGAGCTCATTTTCTTGATGGTGCTCATTCGTTCCTCTCCCGATAAAAAATTAATTGGTGTCTTACTGACCAAACTCTAGATCCCACCAATCCTGCATAAGATTGCCAAGCTGTCCTGCAACATTTCCTGGAGGATGACCGTTTGGATTATATTCGGCATTAGTGGTTCCTGTAATATTCAGATAAAAAGCGTTAACAGTTGCTGTACCACCGTTAGATGGCTTTGGAGTCACCATAGACCCGAAGGTGCCCTCCAGACTTCTCCCTGCACTATGGCATCCACCACAGTCATTGGGTTGAACCAGAGGTGCAATATTGTTATTAAAAAAATCTATACCGGCTTGCGAAGGAACATAAAAAGTCTCCTTGACATTGCCAACAAGCACCGGTTGACCACCAACAAGCGCATAGACATGGATATCCATCTCTAAGCCACTGGTAATCATCTCATCTGGTATTTTGACCTCAAATTCATGTCCCGGTGGGATGGTAGCTCCATT
The DNA here is from genome assembly GCA_013215275.1 of Oligoflexales bacterium. GTDB lineage: Bacteria > Bdellovibrionota_B > Oligoflexia > Oligoflexales > Bog-1112 > JABSRF01. The sequence continues at coordinate 7,693 of JABSRF010000058.1, forward strand.
TAGTGGAGTTGCCTGTCCATTTGCCTCAGTGGTCACCAGTAAAGTTCCTGCATCTGCATTTCCGTTGTAAATTTCAACCGTAAATTGTTCATCAGGGGTTGCGGCATCATAAGCCCAGCCATTAATAAAACCCTGATAACCAGCACTAATTTTATCGACGTCTAAGAAACCAAGACCTCCGGCTCCCGCTTCAAGGGAGCCATCGTCTTCGTACCATAGCTGGCCAAATGCGATGATGTTATCACAGATGTCTTGATTGAGAGCACAGCGATCACGGCCAGGGTGATCACCATTTGAATCGCTCACTTTTTCGTAGAAAGCATTTGCAGTCGAGGAAGTGCCATCTGTCATGCGCTCAAACATGACCTCGACTACATAAATTTCTTCCTGCCCACGAGGACCATCTAACTGAGCATCTGGGACTCTAGGGCCAATGTGGCAACCCTTACACCCTGAGGCTTCTAATTCCAATTGAGGCCCAAGGGTCAATTCAAAAAAGTCTTTTGCAGCTTTGGTTCTGTCTTCAACACTACCTGACCCAGACATATCACCTTGCTGTTGATTGTTGTTGTTATTATTGGAAGATCCATTTGATTGATTATTATTTGATGAATTATTATTACCTGATGATGATGAGCCGGTGTCACCTGAAGACTGGCCATTACCAGAAGTTGTTCGGACCCCCGGTTTACTTCCTGACCCAGATGAGCCATCACCGTCGTTGATCGTAGCTGGTTCTCGCTTAACTTGACGTGGCTCCGCATCACTAGAACAAGAAACCGCTGCAGTGAGCAGAGAGGCGAACGTTAGCCTAAAGAACCCACTTAAAGATTGAATTTTCATGGCAACCCCTCAGCCCTCTCAAAGCTTAAGATATTACATAGGCTCACACTGAAACTGTGAAACTAGGTTATCAAGACCAATCCCATTGATCTTATCAAGAAAGATAGCGTTTTCCGCAAACGGTGCAGCTGTTCCGGCTGGAACGACGTAATCTTTGTTAAACCCTGAACGAGTCGTATCGTATACATCAACACCCACACCACCAGCTGCAAGAGGGTCATGAACCCCGAACCTTAGGTTGGTCACAGTCACACCTGCGCTAAGAGGTATCACATTATCGACGGTACTAGCAGGGTCGACTAACATGGGTTTTCTAACAACATAGTTACCGTCACCTGCTGCGAAAAACCTAACCAAGAGCTTAGCAGGCACCCCTGCACAGAAGTCCTCGTTGGTCTCTCTGTTCTTAGCATCTAAGAACAGATAGTACTCGGTTTCTTCCTCAGGAATAATACAGTTTGCAGGATCATCAGACTGACAAAGCATCACATAATCGAGGCGAGTATTCACTTCTCGACAAGCCACCGATACATTGACAGTTTCTCCTGCAGCCAAACCAGTTAACGGGGTTAAAAGGTCGTTCATATTATTGCCAATAGATGCTCTTTTAAGGAGAGCAACCCCAACATTACCACTTTGCTCAACTTGGTGAGCTGGGTCATCAACGTTGGGATTATTCGCATCTTCATAAGGTTCATTATTGATTGCATAGAAAAATGAATCTGCATTCCCCGCATCAGAGGCTGCACTGATATACAAGAAATAATCTCCAGGCTGCTCTACCGTTAAAGGAAACGTAATAGAAGCACCACCGGCATTGCCTGCATAGCTGCCACCGTTGTTACCAGTACCACACACGTTTGCATCCATCTGATAAAGGGTATTACCTCCCTCATCAAGGTTGCCAACAGTCCATGCTGCATCGTTAGGAAGCTTAGTCGCTTCTGGAGCTTCTGCTTCCATCTTAACGAAATTCACCCGGACACCTTCCGAAGGAGCCTCCGGTAAACCAGTCAATGCTGCTGTAGGAGAGCTGTTACTACTCACACCAGCTGCGATACTATCACGTAATTCTTGAGTATCCTGACTCCATTGCGTGACGGCTGCTGCAAGCTGAGCGGCATCCTCTTCACAATCTGCTGACCAGCAGTTGTGCTCTGATTGAACCTTACCGACAATACGTGATTGATCAGGAAGGGTCAGGAAAACACGACCGACGTTGTCTGTGACATTATAGCGACCATTTTCACCAAGGCCACCCAGCAAGAGTCCGCAGGTTGCCTCATAGTTGTCCTGCACAAAATAAGCAGAACCAGGACCTACGGTATGACACCTTGCACAATTAGTTTCTATAAGAGATATAAGTCCTTCTGGAGATTCAGCTGAAGTGATACAAGACGTAAGTAAAGCCATGTTCTCTGAACCAGCATCAATATTTCCACTGGTTGTGACACCACCATTGGTACCACCCTGGTCGATCGTTCCAGATCTGGTAGCATCGCTCGAGGTCGTATTTGTACTCCTCGTGCTTTCATGAACGATACCCTTATCACCCGTTCTATTATCCTTATTTACATAGCTCGTCTTCTTCGAAGCTGAGTTCGAGCAAGACGTAATCAGGCTTATGCTTATGCTCATTAGCATGACCATCGGGCCTAAACAACACCTATGCATATTCTCTCCCTAAGTAAGCGAAAAATCATGCTCCTCGATTGCAGAAAATAAGAGCCTACGAAAGGAAGCATGATTGATTAAAATTCAAAAGTACTAGGCGGTCGTAAACGGCATCAAGAATCCAGCATCTCCAATACCATTGGCTCCTAAGATTTCCATCGCCATAAACTGAGCGATTGACGCTGAGTCACCAATGTTCATCCCACTGTTTCCAGCACTAGCAACACCGGCAGACGTGATGACACCGTACTGAGCACCCATGGGGTCGTTGCCTTTAACCTGCATCGCCTGAACCAGAGTGCCAGCAGCGAGATCAACGGTCCCAAAACAAAGCTGATGACATGAGCCATTGGCAGCTGAGTCAGAGGTTGTCGCATTTCTATCAGCAACAGAACTAGCTCCACCGTTGCCGTTTTGTGAGCCGTCAGTTATAAGAGAGAAAATGATTGGTCGACCTTTTCTTGCCGCTGCAATTGCGATACAGGTGATTAGTGAATAACCGGCAACAGCATCGTTATATTGCCTGTCAGCATTGTTGCCACCGCCACCGTGGTTATCGAAACCACTTAAGTTTTGCTCAGAGGTTATTGCATAACCATCAAGAACTGCTTTTGCATGTGCAAAGGCTGTACGCACTTCCCCTTGGTTTGCACCTTGGCCAGTTGCAATCGCTTCCAAACCAGCAAAAGCAGGGTCGATCGTGTAATCAATATTATCAGGAGTATTATTTGCAAGAATACGGTTTGATTCTTGATAAGCACACTCCAAGTTGTTAGCAACATTCGGATCAAGCTGATGCTGCGCAAAACGCAATGCACTCACATCCTGTCCAGCCTTCAATGCATTCGTTAAGTTTGCAAGTCCACCGAAAGCTGCACCTGCTGCACTTGAATCAAGAAGGGCTCTAGCCGCATCATTCGACTCAATCTGGTCAACAACCACGTTCGTTGCAACTGAAGTATTGTAAAGTCCACCTGCGCCACTACTACCAAATAACTGGGATACGAAGTTTGTAGGGGTTGGTACACCAGGCAAGTTCAAAGCAGGTATCCCTTCAATGACTTCCCTTGGCAAGTTCCCAAAGTTTAAGTTTGAGGTATCATCATTGGTGTCAGCGCAAAGGCTAATATGTGCAGTAGAGCTGGCAAGCACAGTTGGATCAACACCTGCTGCTGCGCAAGTATCGTTGAACGCATTAAAAAAAGCACTACCTGTGTAAGTTTTTATGCCACCTAGTAAAGTACGGCTTGCTTCAGAGCTGTCTGGCATACCGTTATCAGTATAACCTCCACCAGCGATTGCATCAGCATTACCATTAGCACCGTCACCACGGAGAGCAAGTCCAGTATTGAGAAAATTGATTCCACCTTCAAAGTGGAAAGTCATAAAAGGAATCCTGTCGTTTGCAGCAGCATCGACAGCGGCACACTCAGCACCAAAAGCTTTTTGAGCTAAGATTTCAGTAAAAACACTTGGTACGACAGCAATGCTGCCACCCATCATAAACCCACGAGCAATTGCATCTCTTCTGTTAATTGGATTTGCACCGTGATGTAGTAGTGGCTTCTTAATGTTTCCCATTTCAATAACTCCTAATTTATATATTTATTAATTCGTATATTTATTTAAGTAAAACCCTGTCTCGATCGCTCAACCTTAAAATTCGATCGATTGAAACGCGATCACAGTACCAACACAGACTGTGGTTGCAACCAAAGGAGTTCCTGTCGCAGCCTGGTCTTCCACATCAGTGATAACCTGGTCAGCAAAAGCAGACAGAACAGCTGTTTGGTCTGCAGGGATGGTCCCTAAGATACCTTGGTCCCATAGAAGTCCTGCCCATGCCCCACTAAGAGCCGATCTTTCAGCAGCAGAAAGAGCAGCTGGCGCCTGGTTAAAGTTAACGCTTGTGCCATAGATACGAGTTCTCAAAGTATCATCAGTCGCTGCAAGAACACAGAATGGAAGTACAAGGTTTGTTAAAGCAGTCACCTGTCCAGGAGAAAGCTTAAGATCTCGTGACCTTTCTTCAGGAGTTAAAGATGCAAAATAATCCTGGTATCCTAATGCAACGCTAGGCTCATCAGCTGGGATACCAGTTACGTTTACCATAGTTTCAAAAACTTGCTGGGCACTCTTGATACCAATTCCAAGTCTTTCAAGCTCCATCTCAGCAATCGTTGGAGGAGGAACAACAACATCGTTATTCATATCACTATTCATATTGCCATCATTGTTGCCATTTCCATTGTTGGCTGAGTTATCACCGTTGTTGCCAACGTTGTTATCATTGGTTTCAACGGTTCCACTTGGTCCGCCTCCAGGTGTGGTCGACCCACCACTGCTAGATCCTTTCGATCCAAATTTTGTGAAACCACAACCAGATGCTAGTACTAGCACAAGCATTTTCGTTAACATTAGTCCGTAAAATCGATTCATAACTTCCCTCTCTCAGTAAAAGTAGTCAATTTATAATTCATTTGAGCAAATAAAATTAAACTAGGACACTTTATCTTAGTTTCTTTACTTATCTTCTAAACATGTCAGAATAGCTCTAGCTGCAAGGTCTTTAACAGATACCGGAGCAGCAGGATTTGGCACAATCTTCTTAATCTCAACAGAGTTAAGGACTGGCAAATCTGGTGCACTGTGATCGATGTTACAAACAGTGGCTAAGATCTCACGTGCCATATTATAGTGAAACTGATCCGTATTGGCTAAAAGACGGTTTAATTCAGAAGGACCTGTTCCTTGAACCTTCATACCAAGCGGATACTGTTGCATATTTGGATCTCTCCAACCAGCTCCCGCATTATCATTTTGATTCCATCTTAGTTCCCAGGAATCGTTGAGAGTAGGAAGAGCTAACTGTCTTGCTAGGTCATCACCAGGGTTACCAGAGTATTTTCCAGCAACAACACCTGGAGTAAGGGAGCAGAAAGATGCGTCTTCGTTTTCAACCCAGTCAATGTAAGCGTAAGCTGATCGTAGACAGTCCATACCAGCATGGCATGCCTTACATTTCTTGTTGTATGTCTCCGTCTCATCTCCAGGAGCACGGGGAACATCTTCACCAACACATGAGTCATCAACTTGAAGATCTTGCCAACCTTCAATATCTTCACCTAGCATGTGACGCAAAGTGAAACGAATATAAGAACGGTTAGTTCCCATATTAGCGAAGATCTGACAATGGCCTCTTAGGGTTGTCAATCCTGCAGCAAAAGGCTGATCAGGAACCAAAGAGGTCTGAGTTGAGCTAACGAGAATGTTCTGCCACTGCTCTGCAGGTAAGGCAGCACATGCGTTATGGTGGTCCATATTTTCCGGACTAAATGCCGGTTGTATTCCAGTACATGTATAGACGATGTCATCATACAGAATGGAACGTAAGTTAATATCATCTTTAGCAGCACCAACCACAGTTAATGCCACATCGTTTGAAGTATGATCAGCTGGATTCGGGCTAAGCTTACTCTCTTCACTAGTCCAGCGAGTTGCAATACTATAAACGGTTTTTAAGAACATCGCTTGTTCTACCGCTATTTTCGCCTGAGCCAAATAGTGTGCCTCTGCTTCAGCATCTGTAGCAAAGGGGCCTGCATTAGTACAAGCAGTTAAGAAAGGCCCGGTCATTCCACCTGTTGGTGTCGTGCCATAATTGAGCCTTTTGTAAATCTTAAGGCAGGCTTCACCAATGTCAATGTCTTTGATATCTGCTGATGCTAATGTCGGTGAGACAAGTAGAGCTAAAGCAGCAGACCACTTTAAGTGCTTAAACGAAATTCCCAACTGAACCCATAGATTCGACACAATGATTCTCCCTCTCCGAATAATACGATCCCTAGTAAAAAGGAAACCCTAAGATTTACTTTTCAAAAAAGATTGCTTATTATTTCATTGCCACTCGAGACGAGAAGCTTATTCCGATAACTTCTCCTAGAGTTCTAGTCGGCTGCGCTAATGTGAAAGTTTACTTAAAAATAAACACTCAAAGTTTACGACATAATTTTAGGGTTTTAAAAAAGCGATAATCTGCGAATTGAATATTGCTGTCTTTCTAAGCCTGGCACTTTTTGGGGGAGATGATGATGGAAACGCTAGAAAAAGCCTACTTTTCAGCTGGTTGCTTTTGGGGAGTGGAATCTACTTTCAGTAGAATAAATGGAGTGGTTGAGACCAAAGTAGGGTATATGGGTGGACAGACATTAGACCCTAACTACCAAGAGGTCTGCACAGGAGAAACGGGCCATGCTGAGACGGTCATGGTGCTTTTTGACCCTGCTGTGCTTAGCTATCAAGAATTGCTCAATAAGTTCTGGAAGTGCCACGATCCAACCACCTTAAATCGACAAGGCTACGACATAGGGTCCCAATATCGCTCTGCAATTTTCTACACAAGCGAGGAGCAAAAAAGCCTTGCTTTAGATAGTAAAAGTCAACTCCAACAAGGCTTTACTGAAAAAGGTGACCCTCGAACCATTGTCACCTTTGTAGAGCCAAGCTCCACTTTTTACTTGGCTGAGGAGTACCACCAACGGTATTTAGAGAAAAAAGGCCAAAGTTCCTGTAGTCTATGATCTATGCCAACTCTTTCGTCCATAACCGTCTTTTATGACCAAGACTGCCCATTATGCAGGTCCTTGGCTCATTTCATGGGTAAGAAGGTAGCAGGAAAAATTTCCTTTATCTCATGGCAGTTATACCAAAAAATGCAAGACTGCCCTTCAGAGCACAAGTGCTTGAAGGCCGATACCCTGAGGGTTTGGAACGGTCATAGACTCTTAGAAGGAACCGATGCCTGGCACTTTCTTCTAGAGGCGCATCCCCAGCTGGCTGGTTTAAATTGGCTGTCCCAAAAGATGGGAATTACGGAGAATGTGAGCACTGCGATCAGCTGGACCGGCAAAACTGCACGTAGAATCTGTTTTAAGTGCCGAAGATGATATCACTTATAATCACCTTAAGCTTCATGTAGTAGCATTCCAATTTGGAGAGGGAGAGGTTAAACTTTGCATTCTGACGAAAAAAAGTAAGCAGCCTCTTAGGTATTTCTCATAACATCAAATCATAGGAGGTGAGCATTGACTTACAGTAAGGTTTATGAACAAAGCTCACAGCATGAAACCGTTCAACTATAGCTACCTAAAGCTACTCATTCGAAGTGGGAACAGTAACGACCTCTAGGACTTTCAAGCTTTGTACTCCTACAAACCTTTCCATATAGAAAGCTTATCCGCTTCTATAATCAAGCTTATTTCCCCTAATCGCATGGTACCCCGTAGGGTGCAAAGGACTATAGGCAAATCCACTCGAAATCCCTTGTGACGAATTTAACCTCAGTTGTTCATATATTTTGAGCTTAGGTAACTCCAAATAAATGTCCTACCCATTGATGGTTAATTTTAGTACAGTTCTGGCCTGTGATTGCGCACTC
>JABSRF010000580.1 GCA_013215275.1 Oligoflexales bacterium
TTTGAAACCTCAAATAGCCAAATATATCAACTACCTAAATTGCTTACTAGTTAGTCAATAGTATGGGACCAGTGCCTCAATTTAAACTCATGGAATCAACTTCCAAAAACTTATCAGGAAATGGTTGCTATGGCAGTGAAGGAAATGGATGGCACCATGTCAACACAATGGCTAGCTAAAGATGTCCTATATTTGCAGAAGATGCGGGAAGAGAAGCAGGTCAAATTTAGAGAGTTTCCTGCTAAGGTTCTCGTTCATTTAGCTAAAACTTCGGAAGAAATAAAGCAAGATTTAGCAAATAGTGACCCTCAGGTAAAAAAGGTTTTTAACTCTTACAGCAAATTTCACTCTATGTACCTAGAGCACCAACGAATAACTAGGCGCTCATATTACAAACACTTTAGCTAGTTATCACGCTATATCATCGCGGTACTGCGGTGGGCCAAAGTATTGGAAAAGGCGGCTTTAAAAGGAAGTATTTCAACCTTCATTAAGGCTTCAAACTCAGAGCCTTGACACCAGAGCAAAATTCCGACTACCATCTTATGCTTGCTAGCGTTGAGCAGCAAGTTGAATAACTATAACTAGAAGCTAGTGGAGGCCCATATGGCAAGTAATGATCTTGGTCTAAGAGGAATTGAATTTATCGAATTTAGTTCTCCCAATCCTGAGAGCTTGGCAAAATTATTTACAGAATTTGGGTTTTCAAAACTTCATGACCACAAGGACATCAAGGTTAGTTCTTACCATCAAGGAGATATCCAGCTACTTCTTAACCAAGAAGGCAGTTCTTTCGCCTCCAGCTTTCATAACACTCATGGCCCATCGGCAGTATCTATGGGCTGGAAAGTTGTGGACCCTGACAAAGCATTAAAACTAGCGGTCGAAAGGGGCGCAAAAAAAGCTGAGGGTGATTATAAAAAAAGCACAGGAGAGCCAATTCCAGCGATCTACGGAATTGGGGACAGCATTATTTACTTCGTCGCTGATGCAGAACACCAAACGATTCTTAAAGAAATTGGTTTTCAGCCATCTGCCAATCCTACAAAGGTAGCCAGCAAAGGCTTTACCTTTATTGACCATTTGACTAACAATGTGGAAAAAGGAACCATGGAGCATTGGTCAAACTTTTACAAAGACATATTTGGATTCGAAGAGGTGCGATACTTCGATATTCGAGGAGTCAAAACAGGCTTGACATCCTACGCTTTGCGCTCTCCCTGTGGAAGCTTTTGCATACCCATAAACGAGGGAACTGAGGAAGGATCACAGATCAATGAGTACCTACGCGAGTACAAAGGACCAGGGGTTCAGCATATTGCATTTGCTACCGAAGATATTGTTCACAGTGTAAGTTCTTTGTCAAAAACAAGCGTCGAGACCCTCGATATTGATGAGCAATATTATCAGGAAGTCTTTGATAGAGTTCCTAGAGTAACAGAAGATCACAAAACATTGGAGAAACTCAATATTCTAGTTGATGGAGACGAAGAGGGTTACCTTCTACAAATCTTCACCAAAAACCTGATTGGTCCCATCTTTATTGAGATCATTCAAAGGAAAAATCATCTTTCATTTGGTGAAGGAAATTTCGGAGCGTTATTTAGGTCTATTGAAAGAGACCAAGAAAAGCGGGGAGTCCTATAAGCAAGCCAAGCTTTAACTAATTATGGTGAATCTGCAATGCAACCTGATTCTTGATGGAACAGATCGGTAGTTTCAGGTTTGCCAATTATTTTCTTAAGAATCAATCCAAAAAATTAATGTCTTAAAGCTTCAAATTGAATATCGCCCAATCATTACTGATTAGGGTTCACATTAGAATTTTGTAATTTTGTCGCACAAAAAGTGAGGAATACTATTGCAGGCCCTTTGAAATCAGCAATCTATCGAGGGAACGAAAAGCTAATTCTGTGCAAATGGCCAGTAAAGAAACGGGGATTGCTCCAAATAAAATGGAGCTAACATCGTTTAGAGTGATTCCTGTTACGATAGGCTCCCCTAATCCTCCCGCATCAATCAAGGCAGCCAAAGTAGCCGTGCCTCATAAGTGACCGATATTTTAGTTTCAATATTACAGCAGGTTACGCACTATCTAAGACTTCCAGTGTTGACGGT
>JABSRF010000581.1 GCA_013215275.1 Oligoflexales bacterium
ATAGCATTCAATAACAAGTTTTAGTTTTACTTATACAAAGCTATTTTTGGTCTGGACAGTGGGGTCCACTTCAATGTTTTAGATTGCTAAAACAAATCAACCGAGAGAAGGTGTTGTTAAACCGTTTTAATCAATGTCAATTTGGCAGCTTAGCCCTGTTTCTGTTGAGTTCAAGTTGGTTCTCAGGCCCAAAGTAAAAGACCTTCCGAAAACTCCCGATAGTTCCTAGGGCTTGCTATTGTGCAAAAGACTATTTTAGAATCCTACTACGATGTGTTAAAAATAGACACTATGACCTCACTTGCATGGTAACGTAATCAAGGAGCCTTCTATGAAATTTATGTCAGTTATCTTATTTGTCATTTTGGGCTTGTTTACCGCAACTTCCTCCTTTGCATACCTTGAAACAAGTCATACTATAGCAAGCACTGATCAGATCAATTTACACCTGAAGCATTTCCAAACTCAGAAGCCTAACCAAATCAATCGCAAGCATCTGATTTTATTTATCCAAGGGCAATCGGACGCCACAAGCGTAGCAAGGCATTTCCTTATTGATGCCCTAGAGAGTTTAAACCTTGATGTGGTTTCATATGATGTCAGAGGCCAGGGTTTAAGTGATGGCCCCAGGGCTCATATAGATGACTTTTTTGACCACCTAGACGACCTAAGCAACGTCATTCACTTTGTCCAAAATAAACTTAAGTACCAACACATACACTTTGTAACTCATTCCACCGGTGGTTTGATCGCCTCGTTATTTGCCAGCCTTCAAAAACAAATGTTAAGTGAACAATCCACGTTGACCATGGTTGCTCCGTATTTTGCCTTATCAGGGTCGCAATTCCAGAGCATGGGCATTGATCTTCTCACCTACGCCCTTAGCTTAACTCCAGTGAAATACTGGCAGGCACCAAAGCCAGGAGGTAAGGGTCAATATCTTAAAGAAGACGGAAGCATGAATAACTTCACCTCTGATCCTGAGATGTTTGCAAGTCATAAGCATCATCCAGACAAGTGTGGAAGGCCTACTTTTGGTTGGGTGCAGGCGTCCTTAGAGGCCCATAGGATCATTGGAGAAGAAGCCGAGCAAATGACTTTGCCCATTTTGATGTTCACTGCAACTAATGACCAAGTGGTAAGCACTGAGGAGGCTAAAAAGTTTTATGCCAAATGGGAGAGCACGAGCAAATACAATCAGTATATAGAGTTTGGAGCTCCTCACCAGCATGGCTTAATCTACGAGCAAAGGGAAACGCGCAACAAGATACTAAACTCTATTGGTGGCTTTATCGACCAAGTTACCCAGACCTCTCAAGTGGCTCGTCACCATACTGACCCAGACTTACTCATCAGCATGAGCTCACGAGCATTGGCATCTTTAGAATCTGAAAAGCCTATTGAAGTAAAAGCAATCACTCATAAGCTGATTAGAAAAAAATCCTTAAACCAATCAGCCATTTACCCGGCAATTCTGATGTTTTTCCCCTTATTGACCATGCTTTATTTCAGAAGAAAACGCTCTCAGGTCAAATAGACCTCCTACTCAAAAATAAAATCCATAATTCTCAAAGCCTTATATAATTAGGCTTTATACCAGACAAAAAGAAGGCTATACATAAGCCTTCTTTTTTGTTCAAATTTTATCACTCTTTATGGTTTAAGAGGTCTCAAAGATGCAAGTTTTGACGAAGTTATCTGCTTTTCTCATTCTGATTAGCTTACCTTTAAATGCTGGAGCAAGTGAACAGACTAGCCAAGCAAGTGAAGAAAGCTTAATTCAAAATGTATGGGAAGAGGACGTAAGCACTCTTGAACAAAAGTTTCAGAGTATGAAGAAGAACGACTTTGTGCATGCTCGTTGCTCAATGGGGCTGACCATCCTTCACCATGCCGCAGTCACTGCCAATATCCCAATGCTTGAGCTCATCATAAAAAATTGGATCGCTAAAGGCCTCGACTTAGACGAACTTGCTGGCAGAAAAGGCACGAGTCCAGCTCATTCAGCCTTACAGCTATTAAGTGAAAAAACACCAGAATTGGGCACTGGTCCCATACTATTGACTAACTAGTAAGCAATTTAGGTAGTTGATATATTTGGCTATTTGAGGTTT
>JABSRF010000582.1 GCA_013215275.1 Oligoflexales bacterium
AAAGTAAGTAAAGAGCTATATGAAGTCAAAAGCCTTTAAATAAAGGTATTTTATATTTCGCTACAGCGACTAGTTAAGGAGAGTTCCATTTTTAATTATGGTTTTATTATCTCGATCACCTATGGGGATCTACTGTGCAAAAGCGATGACTAGGGATCTACTGTGCAAAAGCGATGACGAGGGCCTAAGGGCAAAAGGTGCTTGAGTTAGAAAGCCTTTGAATCAGATCATTTTCGATAGCTTCTTGATCTGAATTGGGATTTGGTATTAGATCCATTTTCCAATCATTGTTCCAGTCTCCACTGCTGCCTTCTCTCCAACGTCCATCGAGTTTTATTTTTCCGTCCGCTTCCTGAACAAAAAAGAATTCTGCATCACCAACATGATCTGAGCTTGATGCTCTGTTACCAAAATCATCTTCTTCACACCATGTTCCTTCAACCTCTCCGGTTGCAGGGTTATAGGTTCCGATGACGCTGCCTTCGTCGTAGTCATAGGTAGCAAGGAAATTATTATTTGCATCGATCCTGATGACCATGCCACTCCAACCGGGGTCAAAGAAAAATGCATTGACGGTGGCAGCTATGCCTCCAATCAAAATCAAATTTACTTCAATTTTTTTGGATTTAATGATGCCAATGCTATTTTCACAATCGATGGTTAAATCTGTTGCTGCGTTAATTACAATATCAACAGCTCCAGCAGGAGTGTTACCAATTTCAACGCCCCCTTGTTTCACTGAACAGGCTACCGCATTTTCGCTCGCCCAAACAACTTGTTGGTTAGAGCCACTAAGAAACTCGGCATTCTTCTTATCCTCACCACCAACTGAAAAGCTGGTGATCTTAGGGTCAGGTACGACTACAATATTGAAAATTTTCTCTGCTTGAATACCAAGCAGGTTGAGGCACTGAATGGTGATCTTAGCATCTGTCTTAAACTTAAGCTTCTCAGATCCCAAATGCTCGGTGCTGAGTGGAGTATCATCTTGAAGAATGGAGCAGCTTTCTGCCCCAGTGGCTTCCCATTCAAGGATCTGTTCCTTGTCCTTCTTAACTCCGATAATATCAGCATCTTGGCCGCTTAAATTGAATTTAATGATCACCACATCGGGAATGGCCGCTACACTAATGACCTTGTTTACTATGACCCCTTCTGCATTTGTGCATGAGAGAGACATGGGAGCGTCTTGAGAGAAGGCAAGCTCTAAAGATCCTGATTTTTCATCACTAATTTGGTCGTTGCCTTGTGTGAGGGAGCATGTTTCAGCATTGCTTGTTTGCCACTGTATGTTTTGAATTGCGTCCTTTTGCACGAGAACGGTTTCCAAGTCTTGCTCAGCCACTGTGAACGCATCAATACTTGGGGCAGCGAGTGCATCTGGTCCATCAGCTTCACCCTCAATTAGCTCAGTGTTTTCTGATGCTTCCGGGTCTTCCGGCTTTATTTCAGAAGCTGGCTCAATGCTCACTTCGCTAACTTCAGCGACGGCATCATCACTAAAAGCTGCCACCTCAGGCTCAAGGATATCGTTTTCTTGCCCGCATGATACAGGTAAAAAAATAAGGATCGTAAGTCGATATTTTTTAAAAAAACCCAATAGTTACTCGCTTATTATTATGATGTTGACACGACGAGGAATAGAGGTACCTTAGTAGAGATCGGTCCCCTACGCCTCTGTTATTACTATTCGGAATCATCAGAAAACGATCCAGCAAATCCGGTAATAGTTGTTCGCAAACATTTTCAAAGTCTCTAACTATCTGAAAATATTGACACAGAAAAAGGCCGGTTCGAGCTTGTAAATCCCTTTAATCACATAGTATATGTTTATTTTTTAGAAAAAAATTAATGACACCTGAAAGCTAACCGATGGTCTGTACGGCAAGCCGATTAACAACAGCTTAGGGACATCCATGGGTGAGCGCAAGGTCCAGTCCAGTAAAGGCACAGCAAAAGTCTGGACCCAAGATTCTGAAAACATTTTTTCGCTTCATAACAACTATAAGAGCCTCTTTACCAGCTGCTTTAATAACGGCGGATTGCTAGATTAAGTGCAGAAGAAAAATTTTCATCGCTTCGCAGGGCGACTTTAGATAACCTGTGATA
>JABSRF010000583.1 GCA_013215275.1 Oligoflexales bacterium
AGAGTGCGCAATCACAGGCCAGAACTGTACTAAAATTAACCATCAATGGGTAGGACATTTATTTGGAGTTACCTAGCATAACCAGTCTGTGCATTTAAGCTAGCAGCTAACTCAGCTGGGTCACCTTGTTCTGCCAAAAGCTCAAGGCCATTACCCTTCTCAGCTTCTCCTTCGCTAAACACATTATGGGCTGCACTATGAATCGTGTACAAGACTGGAGTCAGCGGGCTTAAGCCATCATCCTTTGCCTTAACCCTCACCTTAAACATTTGATCTTCCATAGCTTCTAAGCTGACCTCAAGTAAGCTACCAAGGTTGTCTAGACCATCATAGCTATTGTCCGCTACACGCCTAAGCTGATTATTAGGATCTTCTGGGCCACCTTCGCTATTCGCAGGCTGATCTGAGCCTTCTCCTAAGGGCTGATTATGCTCTGTACCTGCATCCCACAGCAGCAGCTGTGCAGTGATGTCACCTGATCTTGGATTTCCTTCGCTATCATACAGAGCAATTCCACTGTTTTCAGGGCTAATAAACAAGTCGTTGCTGGCAGCTACCATGGTGAAGAGGCTGAGGTTTTGTCCTCTACCTGCTTTGAAGCTAAACTCGTAGCTTTCTCCAGGCTCGATGGGCCCTGCTTCGGTTTTACCGACCGGAGTATTCATCACTTCGGTCAGAATATGATGGTACGCTGGGCCAATATTTTCGACGGTTATCTCAAATTGAGTATCACCTAACTGGCTCGAAACATTTTGCACCTCTCTGGCATGATCTTTTCGCTCATTCATAGCCTCACACCCGATTAGAAAAATACCTGTTCCAGTAATCAATAATTGTTTAGCCAGTTTCATAATACACTCCTTGTGATTTTTTCTTTACAGACAATTAAGGGTTCGCTCGCAAATGGGTAAACGTGACAAAATAATTTTCATCAGATCAGTTTGTTCAAAATTTTTGCAAAACATCTTTTTTTTATTGAACTATTTTTATTAAACAATGCCGGCTGGTCAGTATCTTACTGTAATTGTGAGGCAATCAAGTCATCACGCTGACGATCTTCTAATCAGAAAAAAGGCTATTTATATTTTTTTGCTGCAGAATCCATGTAGTTAGGTATCTTTCGGGTTCCATGATGGTTTATAGAAAGGCTTACCATGAATAACAAATTATTACGCTCGCTTTTATTAATAAGTATTTGCCTATTAACGAACTTCAGCTACGCAGCATCAGATAGACAGAAGGAGACCAAAGCTCAAGAAATCACTAACACTAATGAGGAGCTTAGGCTCTTACTAGATAATATGGGCAACTTATTTGAGCTGGGCTTTCCAGTCCCCGGAAAGATTTTAGAGCTTAAACTAGAATCTATCGAGGACGAGGAACTTGCTCAATATTTAGAGAAGATCATTTTGCATACTGGAGGAGGAGCTAACCATGAGGACACAGCGAGATTTGCACAAGATGAATTTAAAAAAACTCTAGGTGGCCTCGATCAATTTCAAAAACATGAGCATATCTTAAATCTCTGTTTGCAGGTTGTCAGCAAAAACATGGAATTTCCCTACCGGATATCAGGTAACGATTTCTTTGCATTGATTAAACATCTATTTGACCAAACTCACCACCCAAGATTAAAGTTGATCATAGACCAATTAATAAAAGAAGAACAAGTCATTCGTAAAATTGCAGAAGTCGAAGAAGGTGATCTAAGAGACAAAGCAATAAGAGAAAACTTTCCTGAAAACAGAAAGAAAGGAGCCAAGGAACTACTAAATGAAATTATGATATTGAATGCTCTTTTTGCGAGTTTAGATTGAGTTTATTTTTATAAGACAGGATCCGATGGCATTTAATTCTTTTGGCAAAATCGGTTGGTTGGTTTTAACAGTTTTTAAAGGCTACTTTTTAGCGGGGATAAAAGCCACCACAAGGTATTTTTGATAAGGATCTCAGCACTATTGACTGGCTTTAGAACTGAAGACAGGCAGTTAAGAGTGACCCTCGGTGCTGTGGTTTCATTTCCTGGATTAAATAGTCGCTGTAGCGAAATATAAAATACCTTTATTTAAAGGCTTTTGACTTCATATAGCTCTTTACTTACT
>JABSRF010000584.1 GCA_013215275.1 Oligoflexales bacterium
ATGGTGAATTTGCTCATGTATCCAGTGAAAATCTTGAAAATTATGCCATTATAAAGGTCACTTGATTAGGGACTAGACTCAAACAAAGTCATTGCACCCTCTGCATAATCAAAGGTATAGCCCGTTGCTATATCAAACTGTTCCCCACCATGCTGAAAATTGACAACCCCAAT
The DNA here is from genome assembly GCA_013215275.1 of Oligoflexales bacterium. Classification (GTDB taxonomy): domain Bacteria; phylum Bdellovibrionota_B; class Oligoflexia; order Oligoflexales; family Bog-1112; genus JABSRF01. Next base: position 174 of record JABSRF010000584.1, read on the forward strand.
CTGACAATTTCTGTCGGCAGTATAAAGCTCAATTCCAGTTCCATTATAGAGAAGGCCTGTGACGTCATAGCCAGAAGAGCAGCCTGTAATACTCAATGAAATCTGAGTAGGATTCAGCACCAAAGAGAGTCCAGGTTTATTCTCTCCATCGTTGTCTTCACTTTCAGGTACTTTCAAGTGGACTGGCAATGCCATAATTGGACTAACCGTAAGAGCTGAGCCATCATCAGAGACTTTCTCAACAACTTTAATACTTCTCGGAGTCTGGTACATGTCGGGAGACTGGTTACAAGCAAACAAAACAGATAGAAAGCACCCAAATAGTGCTATCAACCTTATTTTATTTTTGTCCAAGTGTCTCATACTAAGCCTATCGCATAGTCCTTTTTCATCGTTACCCATTGGTTCGGTTGATCACCTTGGGATGTAAGAAAAACGTTTATACATCTAATTTCGTTGGCTTTTGTTGCTTCTAAACAAAAGGATTTATATCTTTTGATATCTAGTTTTTCGTTGGTCATGACCTAAATTCGTAAGCCTCTATTAACATTAAAACCAAGGTGTATAACCCTGATAAAACGACATAATTTGCCCGAACTAAAGTGAGGTGATTGACGAACGATATTAGACAGTGTAGGAGTTTATAGTCATCGCTCATGCGCAGCAGGGTTTGGCGATCTCTTAATTCAAATGCTTTACCCTCGAGATTGTCTAACCACGGATACTATGCACCCGCGTGACAATGACAAATACCACGGATGCTTTGCACCCGCGTGACAATGACAAATACCACGGATGCTTTGCACCCGCGTGGCAATGACAAATAATGCCTTTCTCCCATCGTAGTCGGTCCCTTGTCATCGCCCCTGCGCAGCAGGGTTTGGCGATCTCTTAATTCAAATGCTTTACCCTTGAGATTGTCTAACCACGGATGCTATGCATCCGCGTGACAATGACAAATACCACGGATGCTATGCACCCGCGTGACAATGACAAATCAGACTCTCGAAAACTCTTGCATGCTAAAGCATGCCATAGGTGCCAATAAGACTTATTTACAAGCTCAATCTATAAATGCAAAACTAAACTTAAGAAAAGGGACGATTTTAAGGGAAAGGAAGCCAGAGATGAAAACACTAACACGAATCTTTTTAGTTGTTACGTTAGCTTTTGGACCACTAGGCTTATCGAGCATCCTGTCAGCCAATGAAGTGGCTCCAAATGTCATTCGAGGAAATTACCAAGAGGCAACCTGGCTTGCGTTTCAACTCGCAAAACAAGCTGAAAGTTTAAGTCATCAAGATCCCTATGACCAACCTGGGGGTATATTCGATGATTATGACTATGGACATGACTACGATCATGATGACCATTTCCCAGGACCGAGAAGACCTGGACGACATGACCCATCAGAATTGATTTACGCAGCTCAGGACCTACAACAAGCATCTATGGATCTTTATTATACCCTACGGTTCCCTGGTAGGAATGGTGGGATAGACAATGACTCACAAATCTTTCGGCATTTTCGCAACGTAAGGGGTGCGTATAGACGCTTATCTTTTGTGGCACCATATTGGAAGATCACTCACATCACCAACACCTTTGAACGCCTAGAAAGGGCACTCTATGGCTATGGAAGTAGGTGGTAGCAGTGTTTGGGACCCGAGCCTTTTAGCTCCTCTTAAATTACCACCGCTCTCCTGTTCAGCCTTGCCCCAAAAAATAAAAAATATTCCGCTAAGATGACAATGTTAAGACACTGTACACTCACAATTAGAATTATTACAGGCTTCAATTTAAGAGAATCTATCTACAGTTTATATCAATATTTACAATTAATTAGTCGCTGTAGCGAAATGTAATCGCCAATCCCCCAAATATTCGCTTTAGCACGTTTTGGCTGGATTTTTTC
>JABSRF010000585.1 GCA_013215275.1 Oligoflexales bacterium
GAAAAAATCCAGCCAAAACGTGCTAAAGCGAATATTTGGGGGATTGGCGATTACATTTCGCTACAGCGACTATATAATCGAGCATTGCCCTTAATGGTATGCACATTTCTAAATATAATCTCGAGGCTTTCCGGAGTCTGGCTGTTCTTCAAAATCAACGACCTAGTGTCGTTTAATTGGCTTTGAGTTGCGGTTGCGAACATTTCAAAATTCTCAATTGATGAGGCCATTATTTGGCTAATGATATCGAGCTGCCTGTTCTTAACTTGAGCATCAGCTTGGAGTGCTCTTAATTCTGTGACATCCCTTATAATCACCATAATTTTCTTTATAATTTCTTCCTCGCTAATAGCTTCCCAGGTTAATTCAAGAATCTGTGGTCCATCAGCGTGCTCTTTGATAATTTCAATAGGGAAGAGGTGTTCGTTTGCCATGAAACCAAACTCACTCTCTTCAAGACAAGAATCCAAAGCAGCCACAATTTGGTTAATATCATTCTTTCCTAGGTTTGAATTCACGAACAACAAATCAACCACATCCTTGCCTGCTATTTCACTTGTTCCCAAGATTGTTTCTAAGTAATTCGAATACTCCTTGTGAACAATTCTATCTACGAGGATAACAAAGATCCCTTGGTGCATATTTTGCAACATACTGCGGATATCCTGGCTTTTGCGTGACAATTCGAGGGTTCGTTCTTCAACCAATGATTGAAGGTTGTTTGTAAAGTTCTCAACCTCTTTGCGCATGACATCAAAACTAGCAGCCAAATCACCAATTTCATCCTTGCTTTTGATTTTATGGACGTGGTCATAGTTACCACTAGCAATCTTAAGAGCACTCTTTTTAAGCTCACGGATCGGGTTAACAATGCTAAACTCCAAGAACCCGAAGATAAAAACGATCAAAACAACTCCGAGGATCACAGACCACAGAATGAGCCTATTCTGAGCCTCCTTTATGGAGCGCACCACATAGGTTTGGTCGTAATCCATGATCAAAAAGCCAACATGCTCTGCCTCTCCATCTTCAAAGTTACGGAGAAGCTCCGCATTTCTGAATAAATTTTTTCCAAGATCAATGGTCCTCACCGAGAATTCTCCGCGCTCTAACTCAGTCGTCACAGCTGAGCTCGGTTCCTTTAGGTATGCGGACAAATCGTTATCAAATTCAGGATTTTCTTCTGCTAAGTTCTCCCACTCCTCTTCCTCTAGCATCCTAGCTTTCCCTTGATCTCTGACCAGCCCCATAAAAAAGCTACCATCCATATTAAAGACTCGGACTGATTGCACACTTTCCGTCTTGAAGAGCGAGGAAATCATGATCTCTGTTAATTCTTCTTGGACTTCGAAAACAGCTCGTCCCAAACCGATTGCTGAGTTTTTCAGAAGGGTGCTATGAAAAATCTTAGCCTCATTTGAGAGTTTGGAGGAAATTCTATTGTTTTCTATAATTCCATTAATGGACATAGCTGCGCCACATACCAAGAGCAGTAAAATGACGATTTTTTTGGTTAAGGACACGAACATCTCCTAAAATGAGTTCTCAGTGGTCCTTATTGGTAACCAGCCAATCTTATTTAATAAAATAACATAACTTACTAAATTTTTATTGATTTTTTGTGAAAAAAGCAGGCAACAGATTCCAGGTGGGAATCTTTCTAATTTATTTGGAAGCTGTACGAATGGCTCTTTTCCGTTAACCCTTCACTATCGCGTGACAACTAGGCAAACCCATTTCGGGTTTGTACAAAGGGGGTCCACATCATACTTTTTGTATATCTTTGTAATCTCCCCGGAAGTCACCATATCTGTCAATATTTTTTGTAGCTTAGCTTTTTGACCGAATGATTTTGAGGTCCCAAAAAAATTCCAAGCTGGCTTTGGTTTTGAAAATAGAGCATATTCATAATCTGCAAAGCTTACCTTTTTGAGTGCCTCTTCAGCAGATTTCCTATCCACAATCGTCATGGTGTCAAATCGCTCTTTCGCAAACATTTTTACTAGGGCTAAACTTGAATTCAATAAGAAAATGCAAAATTAATCTTGCCGTCCAAAATTCAAAGAAAAATTGTACTTGAAAAAAAT
>JABSRF010000586.1 GCA_013215275.1 Oligoflexales bacterium
TGAAACCTCAAATAGCCAAATATATCAACTACCTAAATTGCTTACTAGTTAGTCAATAGTATGGGACCAGTGCCATTGAATTCAAGTCTTAATAATTTAGAAAAGTATTCTGAAGAAAATAATTCTGACTTGTCCATAGGCTGAACTTCAATATCAGCAAATATAGCGCTGTCCATGTCATCATCGCTTATCTGATGATTGCAGATGACAAGTTTGAGTAAGTCTATGCGAAAGTACAAAGGCATTTTCGGCGAGAAAATATTGCTATTTAGCTGCACGATGCCAATGTCGCGAATATCTCTCAGTTGAATACCATGATTGGGCTGGAGTAGTTTCTGTGAGTTGTGGAGAGCATCTTCGCTTATGGTTTTGCTGTCAAACCAAATATTGATGGGGGCATCCGAATCTTGCTCTTTCCAATTGGCTGATGATTTGAGCAATTTATCGATGAATTTCTTATTGCAGATGAACTCCTGATCCAAGTTTTCTTCTTTGTTTATGCATAAGAAATTTATTGAATAGTCTCGGATATCTTGGTGACTTTGATAATCTCTATTCGAATGATGAGGGTTAACCGGCTCGGCAAAACTTGAAAAGTTTGAAATTGACATTAAAATCATAATAGTAACATTCAAAATTTGCATCAAAACTCGATATACTTCATCTAGTCTTGCTAAGGATCTTTAGAATAACTTTAGTCTTAAGTCAAGGTTTGAGTGAGCCATCTTTAGGAGAGGCCCGAGAAAAAGAAGCTAATTTATGGGGTTAAAGTGGGTGTTGCAAAAATCAAATCATGGATTTAGGGGTGGTTCATAAGATGATCATTAAATCTATAAGCTAGTTCAATGATGTTTTGATTTGTTCGCTTATAATTTTATATAAAGGCTCATAAGGGACCATATGGCCGCCATTAAACTTGGTGAGTTTGATCCTAGCTTTAAGGCTCTTCATCTTTAAGAAATAGTTAACTCCAGCTTTATACGTGGACTCGTACTTCCCTAACATTAGATTCAACCTAGCACAAGATGCCAAGGAATCTTTTGAAGAGACATATCCCGCTGATCCTATTGAAATAGCTGTGGTATCCCTTGGCAATATACAGTGGTGCACTAATTTGTTGAGAAAGTAGCCTCCGTTAGAAAAAGCAACCAGGATTGGTTTGCTATTATGCGGGAAGCAGGCAGAGCTTTTAACCTTTATTTCCTGATAAATTTTTTTGAGATCACCGACTTTATTGGAAACGTTCCAACATAACTTACGACCTTGCTTGCAGTAAGTATTTGAGCGAGGAAGTGCCAAGCGAATATTGAGTTGACTTGAGATTTTTTTAAGGACCTCGTAGGCGCTTTGGTTCGCGGCATCTGGCCTTGCAGGAGTATCGAGGCCATGGAGGAAAATGAGCGAGCGGGAACTTTTTGCCCCGAGGCAATCAACACTTTTTACATATGCAGAATTTGAGTATCCTGAATGAGGAGTGAAAAAAAGGGCAAAGATGCCTGCTTGGCACTTTAAAAATAGCCTTTTGCTAGCTATTTCGAGAATGCCTTGCTTTTGCTCTTTCAATTTCTTCATTAATACGGTTCAACCTTGCAATAAGTTCTGGAGAGTGTCTTAACTGAAAGTGTATATTATCATAGATTAACTTAGCGTGTCCCATGGGATCTACGAAAAATATTCCTAATTCTTTAAAGTGCTCAACAATCACTCCAATAACTTCGTCTCGTTCCATATTCCAGCTGTCGGTAATCTTTGTAGTTTCTCGGTCCTCCATGACGATTGCTTTAACAAAATCTTCAATTGAAATTCTTTGGAAATATTTCATACTCGCAAACCCCTCCTGCCTAACGCTTCGGATTTATCAAAACTTGCTTTATAGTTTGTTTGTTTTTTTGTAATTACCATTTTTAATTTGCTGTTTTTTTAATTAAATTCGATTCTAATTATGTTGGGAAATAAGATATTTGAGGAATTCTCTGCATCCTGAGCTTAGTTGATTGCCTCTTAAGCAATAATTAGTCGCTGTAGCGAAATATAAAATACCTTTATTTAAAGGCTTTTGACTTCATATAGCTCTTTACTTACTT
>JABSRF010000587.1 GCA_013215275.1 Oligoflexales bacterium
TATCACAGGTTATCTAAAGTCGCCCTGCGAAGCGATGAAAATTTTTCTTCTGCACTTAATCTAGCAATCCGCCCCTTGATCTTTCCACAGAAACGTGTGGTCTCAGAGATAATCACCTTTCTCAAAGCGATCAACCCTAATAGGTTGGGTATCATCATCAATCCATTGGTGATATCAGCAATGGTCCACACTGACTTCAATTCCATTGTTGCAGCTGGGATCATACACAGTACATAGACCAAACGATAGGGAAGGATTAATTTGGTGCCTCCGATATACTCGATGCATTTTTCTCCGTAGTAAGCCCACCCGAGGATGGTGGAGTAAGCAAAGAATATTAAGCCAAGAGAAACCACATAGCCTCCACCTTGAAGCTGGCTGTCAAAGGCTTTCATAGCCATCGGTGCTCCATTGAGCAATTGTCCTGTGCTCGGGTCAAGGCTTCCCATGACTCCTGTCACACCAATGACCAAGCCAGTAACGCTGCAAACGATGATGGTGGAAATAAATGCGCTAGTCATCGATATCATACCTTGGGTTCCAACTTCTTTGGTTTTAGCAGCTGCAGAAGCGATGGAAGAGGTTCCTAGGCCTGCTTCATTTGAGAAGATACCCCGAGCAACCCCACTTTGGATCGTAAGGCTAACACCAGCTCCCAAAAAGCCTCCACTTGCAGCTTCTCCGGAAAACGCACACCGGAGGATATAAGCTAGGGTTTCAGGAACCTTATCTAAGTTCATAAAGATAATTATTAAGCCACCAGCAAGGTAAAGGCTTGCCATCACGGGCACAAAGACTTCTGCAACCCTACCGATGGATTTAACCCCCCCGAGAAGGACCACTCCCGTAATGACTGCAAGAGCAATCCCCGTGTAAACACGAGGGATGTCGAACAGGTAACCTGTGGCATCGGCAACTGAGTTGACCTGCACCATATTTCCTGTGCCTAGGGTTGCAAAAACACCGAAAATAGCAAAGCAAAGGGCCATACCCTTCCAACCTAGGCCACGAGCTAGGTAGTACATAGGACCACCACTCATTTCCCCTTTTTGATTCCTGATCCGATATTTCACGGCTAGCAGTGCTTCAGAGTATTTGAGGATCATTCCTAGTAGCGCAATCACCCACATCCAGAAAAGTGAGCCCATCCCTCCAGTGGCAAGGGCTGTCGCAACTCCTGCAATATTACCGGTCCCTATGGCTGCAGCTAAAGATGTCATAAGGGCCTGAAAATTAGTAATATCTCCAGTGGTTGAAGCATCTGCTTTTTCACGTTTTAAGGCTGTTTTAAGGGAATACCCGAGGTAACGCAGCTGTAAGCCTTTTAAGGCCACAGTGAAGTATACGGAAACAAAGCATAAAAATAACAAGAGTGGAGGAGACCACACAAGTGATTGGATTGATTCAAGAGTAATTCCACTAAGCATCAACAGTCCCTATAGATGATAATGATGACCAAGGTCTAATACCGATCGTATAAAGTTCCTAAGCTATCTATTTCAAAAAGATTCCCTGACCCTCACTTCGTTCCAGAGAAAGCCTACGCCTAGAAACAAAGTACAGCGGTACCGTTGGGAAAAACTCAATTTATATGCGATTTGCTAGTTTTGTGCAAATTTATATAAAATAGACCCTTAAATCTTGGCTTGCTAGCTGAGAAAACTTGGAGCATATTTTGTTCCCTCCTCTCAATGCCTTTCTTATGTCTCCTGCAAAGGTCGGTAAAAAATACTCTCACTAAGAAGCTAGTAAATGCTTTAGAATCATCTTGTAATGAATCTTGAAATTAGCATTCAAACCTCGGCTCTTGTTGCCTATTCAGCTCAGGTTTTAGTGGAACTGGAGAAAAGATTTGCCAGGCAAAAACTTTGCAATGCAAGCAGGGCAAGTTCTCTTCAATGAGGGGGACAAGTCCGATGGTATGTTTTTGCTGCGTGCTGGTGAGCTTCTGGTTTACCTTGAAAAAGATGGTGAGGAGATTGAATTAGCAAAAATTGCTCCTGGTGGGGTAACTCCAAATAAATATTCTACCCACTATTCATGTGTGATCAGAACGCTATATTTTGGTAGAAACGGATGCCTT
>JABSRF010000588.1 GCA_013215275.1 Oligoflexales bacterium
ATCCGTTTCTACCAAAATATAGCGTTCTGATCACACATGAATAGTGGGTAGAATATTTATTTGGAGTTACCTAACCATGCTTACTGGCTGTTGGCAAGCCGGTCGCGGTAGACCTTGCACTCGGTTTCCCAGGAAGGTATTTGGCTGCACACCCAATTGCATAGGAGCTGGTTTTGCTCTTCAGGATTAAGAAGGTACTCATCCTCAGAAAGTTCAAGCCTTGCTCGATGACTCAGATGCTGCATGGTGATCGCAGCACTGACCGATATATTGAGGCTTTCCACTACCCCGACCATAGGAATGGTGAAATAAAGGTCGATAAACTTCTTCCAGTCAGGCGAGACTCCTTCGTGTTCATTGCCAAACAAGACCGCAACAGGTTTGCTTAACTCCATGCTATGAAGGGGCGAAGAAGACTGAGTGGGCATACCTGCAGCGATGGAGTAGCCAAGCTTATGGAGTGTATTGGCGCATTCCTCAATGGATTCATGCCTATGGATGCTCAGCCAATTTCCAGCACCACGAGCCACCGTGGATGTTTTAAAGCTGTTTTTTAAAGCGACCACATGGACATTTTGAATCCCAAATGCTTCTGCAGATCTAATACATGCTGAGATATTGTGAGGGTTGTGGACATCTTGGATGATAAGCCTCAGGTGCTTGGTTCTTTGGCTGGCCACTTCCTCCATCTTTTTACTTCTTTTGGGTGTTAAACGCCCTGAGAGCAACTTCCATGCATCTTGCGGGTATGCTGTTTCGTTCATTAATCTAATTTCCTGCCTCAGCCATCACTGCATGGCTTTCTGTCTTTACGGTCTTAGGGGGGATTTCGTTAACCGGATTTTGTTTTGGTTTTGAAGAACTATGGGAATTCCTTGATTTTTGTTTTTCTTCCCGTGCTATCTCCCTGAGCTCTTCTTTATACTCTTCTGATACATCATCTTTAGCAGCAATTAGGGGGCCAGACTTGGTCAGTTCTAGGGCCTGTGCTACCAAAGCTCCCAAGTTTTCTGGTTGCTCAGCTTGAGATTTTTGTTTGCAAATCCAGGTGGATAGCATTCTAAGGGCTAGTTCCCAGTTACTGTTACGGTCGGCTATGAGGTCCTTTTGACCCTTCATGATGTTGTATAAGTGATTGTATTGGCTGATCTTACTCTTTGCTTTTTTCAAGGCATGAGGATCGACCTTTTTGAGCTCTTCCTGAGCCTTTCTAAGTCTGTTCTCTTTTGCTTTTAGCTTGTTTTCGAGGTTCTTAAGTTTGCCATTCGCATTCTTTAATTGCTCAGCCAATGGGGCTGTCTGCTCTTCAATTCTGCGCCCCATCTCTTTTTCCAGGTCTACGAGCTTAAGGCGGTATTCTTTCTTTTCCTGATCTATTTCCTGAAGCTGGCTTAATAGGGTCTCAGATTGAGTCTTATGGTGTTCAACCTTTCCATGGAGTTTCTGCTGCTCGCTTTCTTTCTCCTCGAGCTCGGCTTGCAATTCTTCTACTTTTGCTTGAAGGCGCGCATGCTTGTGATCTAGGTCCTTCTCAAGCTTGCTGATGAGCTTGCTCTTTTCGTGAAGCTGGCTTTGATGGGTCTTTTGTCCGGACAGCCATTGCTTTTCTTTCTGCTTGAGCACGCTAAGCTCTTGCTGTTCTTGTTCTCTGAGCTCATTAGCCTCATTTGACTTTCGCCATTGCAACCAGGCAAAGAATAATGAAGCTGCTGCAAGTGTGTAACCAAGTATTGTGATCGCTATTCGATCCATACTGCCTTAACCTCCGCAAACATGTTAGATTTGCTGAAAACGTTTTGGCTAAGAAAAACTTTACGCTCAAAAGCCATCACGACACGATGACATCCCTTTGAACGTCTAGCTTTCGCATAAGCCGATGTAAGTATGCTCTTTCCAGACACAAGAGCCTAGCAGCTTCACTAACATTACCTTTGGCTTTGCGCAAAACATATTTTATGTAGGGTAACTCCAAATAAATGTCCTACCCATTGATGGTTAATTTTAGCTTGAATTCAATAAGAAAATGCAAAATTAATCTTGCCGTCCAAAATTCAAAGAAAAATTGTACTTGAAAAAAAT
>JABSRF010000589.1 GCA_013215275.1 Oligoflexales bacterium
AGAGTGCGCAATCACAGGCCAGAACTGTACTAAAATTAACCATCAATGGGTAGGACATTTATTTGGAGTTACCTAGGAGCCTGAGATAACCGTGGGAGGCACTGCAACGATCTCTTCTCCACTAGTATCTTCCTGAGGGTTCGACTCTTCAGCACTTCTTTCAGCATTCTGACTGATGCTATCAATCCCTTTAAACTGATCATCTTGACTGCATGAGTGTAAAGGTAGAAAAAAAAACAGTGCTAAAATCAAAATATGAATATTCATAACAAATCCGTCTTTTGAGTGTCTCATCCTACAATATCGGAGATTTTCACATGGATATTTTTAAAAAGGTATAAATTTATTAATATTTGGATGTTAGCGTAGGCTATAAAGTTCAGAGATATCAAAAATTCTCTATCTACCTATATTTTGAAGATATACAGGCAAAATCTCAATTAAAGCTACATCAGCGCCCCTTCGCTCCTAGCCTACGTACCTGCCTTAAATGTAGCCCTCCACGATCACGATCGCTTTGATGCAATTTGGAAGAGTCTTTGCTTGAGTCGTGAGGCCTTTCCTTTTTAGGGGGGTAATCCCCGATACCTGGGCTAGGTGTTGGTGCAGTCGTTGGAGGATTCGTGGACTCAGAAGTCAAGCAACCGCATGGTTCTTCGGCAAAATCCACAAGTGGATTGCAGATTTGATCTGAGATATGTCCATATAATCCCATCCAGTAGAGATCCTCACAAGTATTTGTTCCGGGGATAAACTCGGGGAGAACAGCAATGACCGTATTAGGCCTAGTAGGAAAAGAGCCATCTTCACAAAGATTACAAATCGGTTCATCTCCTTGCTCATAAGGGGGTTCTGTCGGGTTCTGCTCAATCGGTAATGGGTCATGATTTGGATCACAACATCTTGCATAATGCTGGGCCTTTAAACTCTCACATTCGAAACTACCAACCGTCGAACCATTACTTGGGTCGGCCATCTCCAAAACCAGATCCGTACAAGTCGTTCCATCAGCATCAACGAACATATCTTCTCTTCCCGAAACCGGTGGACCACACTGATCACAAAGACAACATAGGCCAATATCTTCATCAGCTAAATTTCCAGGTAAGTTAAGAACCGAAAAAACCGCTACGAGCATAGGCTTTAGGCTTACTGACCTCTTAGAAACTGCTTCACTATTTTGACTAAAACTGGCAAATAACAATGCCACTAGAAGGATTGTTGATTGTTTCATCCGTAAAAAATTTCCTATTTGTATCAACTCTTTAATACAAGTGAACGCTCGTAAAAAACCAGCATCACCCCTAACTGCGATCCTATGTAAACAAATTATGGTATCTAATCAATTAATTTTTGTGGGAATCAAAAAAAATTAAGACACTGACAAAGATATAAGCTGCCCTTAATTTAAAGAGCTAAGGATAACAATGTCACTAGCCTGACTGCAGGCTCTACCATTTGTGGGCATCAAAATAAGAGTGCTTCCATTTGGTGCTTTCAGCATTCTCTAAGTAGAACAGTTTAAATTTAGGTAGCTTTTTGCCTCTAAAAAAGATTAAAGCATCCTTGCCATACTTCTTGACAATATGCCCTGAAGCCACCCAGTGATGCTTGCGATCGTAAACAGAAACAATGGTTCCGACTCCTTTACGCACGTTTTCCACCACACAAACTTTTCCCCTAAAATTAGATTTTTCCTTACACCGAACAGGTTTAACTCTGTCACTAGTCCAAGAGGCATTTGCCGTTTGAGCAAATGCAGTCACTAAACCTAATAAACAGAAAACATAAAAATAATTTTTTACAACACCACTTAATTCAACTAACATATCAAGGTCATCTAGACTTCAAAAATTAAAAACAGCCTCTAAGTAAGTCAAGAATCACCTTTCCCATCCATCCAATTACTTTTATTGTATTCACCAAATTGTACCGATAGATCCGACTACAAACGTTTCGGTCTAATTTTATTCGCACTGTATTTTAATAACTAGTCGCTGTAGCGAAATGTAATCGCCAATCCCCCAAATATTCGCTTTAGCACGTTTTGGCTGGATTTTTT
>JABSRF010000059.1 GCA_013215275.1 Oligoflexales bacterium
AATACATATTTACCGCCGCACAGTAAAAACAGTGGAAAAACTGCTGATGAATATTTACTCATTAGAAATCCAGGTTAGATGCTGATACATAGCACGGGAAATGCCGCATTTTCTGTATTCAGGCTTTATGTATACCGAATGAATCCACAATACAGCTTGATTTCTCCAATCACTCCACTCTGGTATTGTTAGTAAACTTCCAGCAATGTCATCATTTGCGTAGGCTAAAAAATAATGTCCAAGTTTAGGGTCCTCAATGACAGAACGCACACCAGCAGCAAGTGTTTGCTCGTTCAATGTCAAACCCTCCGTCTCAAGTGCCATTCTTTTTTGAAAATCAATCATGACTTTTATATTCTCGTCAGACCATACTTTTTCAATTCTAATGTCCATAAAGATGCTTCACCAATCTAAAAGAGTCCGAATAATAATTTGGGGAGCTAAAGGCTTTAGCTCCCCTTGAATTGGCATTTTATGCAATAATTGATGACTTGGATAATAAAAAAAACTAAGTGGCAATAGCAAGCCTTATTATTAAGACCCCATCATATTCAAATAAAAATTAAAATATATTTTTATCTACTGATACAATTATACCATTTAGATTGTTAGAAATTTTCGATCCTACGGGTTGTTAATGCAAAACTCATTCTATTTTCATATACTGCCCTCGATTACATGTTCGCAAAATATTTTAATTGAAATGAGGAAATCTATGAAAGCTTTTGCCACAATGTTAAGAGTCGCACTATTTTCCTTTATCTTAGGCTCAGGAAATCTATTTGCCGAATCGTTAGCCCATCTTGATGGTTCATGGGAATTACGCGTTCATAAGAAACCAGAGCAGACCCAAGTGATCCAGCTGAACTCAATGAGCCCTGACGTCGACTTAGGTGACTTAGCACAAAACCCCGTTCTTCATTTTTACGCAAGTGATGCTGTTTTTGTTCATCTCTACGGAGATATGACGGCTCCGCAAAAACAGCTCATCCCCACACCTAGGTTTTTATTTACCGAGTACCAAGGGCATGATGTTCTGGTGCTTTATTCCGAAAACAATGGCCAACTTGAAGCAACTGAGTATGTAAAAGTTCTAGGATTTGATGGTGGTGTGATTAGCTTGGGGAGCGAGAACCTCGAAAAAAATAAGGTGTACGCGACCCTCACAAAAGTCGACAGCTAAAAAGCTTAGAGAGGCTTTGCCTCTTCTTTATTAATGATAGCTACCTGACAGTTTAAAAGAGGCCCAATATGCTGGGTGCTTGAAAAATCGTCTTACCTGCAATTGGCTTTCTCGAAGCGCTTCACTCAATGGTAAGCCTTCAGACAAGTATCGGTAAAACCTCTTCATCACCACGGCACTGGCCACATCATCGATCCTCCATAAGCTACTCACGAGTGCCTTTGCTCCCGAGTAAAAGAAGGCCCGTTCAAAGCCAATGCTTGGCTCCCCTTGATTTAATTGGCCAATGCCAGAATCACAAGCTGAGAGCGTTACCAAGTAAGGCACTGATAATACCGAAAACACCTCCTGAGCCTGCAGTTTGGAGTCCGCAAGCTGCCCATAAAAAGCAAGGGAACTCATTTGGGGGGCATTTTCAATAAAGGTTCCATGGCTAGCGACATGAAGTATATCGTATCCTTTCTCTAATTTTTTCAATTCACTTTTCTTAGCCTCCTTGCCAATAAACTGGTCCACATGCTTGAAGTACCGAGCAAGTGAGGCGACTTCACGACGGGCAAATGGAAGCGCAGGCTGCCCTTCAAGCTCCGGGTCTGCAAATGCCATTATTTTTGTATTTGCTTGGGACCAGGGGTGTGCTTTTTTAGGCAATCGAGCTAAAGCACTCAAGGACTCGAGAAAAAATAGATTAAACCGCTCAAGCAAGAACTGCTTACCGTCATACAAACTAGAAAAAGCTAGTTGATGCAAAAACCGGTGAGGAGATACCCCCAAACTTTTCAAACTGAAAATTTCCTCAGCAATAGGTTCTATGAGCAAATCATAAAGGCTTTCTGCCATAAAATGAATAGCTGAGTAGTGCTCCATAATGGTTTTGAAGTCTGAAAGCTTGCGCTTCAAGGTTTCACGGTCCACCTTAACCCGCTTCAAATTGAATTGATTTTTATGCACCAGGAATATCAGGAGTTCATTCTCTAAGATGAAGTATGAGATAAGCCCTCGCTCCTGAGAAAGGGCTTTCTGGAGGTCAGGCATACGTACAGTTTTTATCCTCAAAAAAGCACCTGCTTGAGGGTCATTTTTTTCAAGCTCAGATAATTTCTGCTCATATAGCTCTCTTAGCTTACGGTTTTTTAATTGCCACTGATTTAAAGCCTCTGGATTTTTACTAAGCTCCTCATCAAGTTCAACCTTATGGTTGAGCACCCTATTTTTTGCATCCCTTATTGCAGCGACAAGCTCCATGCTGCTTTCACCCGAGTACGGTAGGTTTAAAAAGCCCAGGCTATCAACCATTTGCCGAAGCTTCGCCTGCTCACTCAGGCTCCAAGCATCCTCGTACCTTTTTTGCTTCAATGCGACCTTGATAAGCTGCTCGTAAACTTCCTGCACCCCCATTTCAGTGGATAAACGGGTCCGAGAGGACTGGGAGCTTAAGCCTGGAGGTTGGTCATTAATAACTTTCAAGGCTCGTTGCAGGCTATTGTTAGCTTCTTGTGTATTTGACTCTTGCATATAAGTCTTTGCAATCGCTGCCTCCGTCTTCCACACAAAATCATCTATATGCTTACGCTTAGCCTCACCAAGGCCATTTTTATAGTGATTACGTGCCAGCTTCCACTTTTTATCTAAGAAGGCTAAATCACCTAGTCCGATATGACAGTAAATCAAATTATATGAGATTCCTAGCTCCTTGCTAGTTTTCAAAGCATCTTGTAATAACTGACGAGCGCGATCTTTCTGACCAAGAACGATGGCACTTAAACCTAGGTTTCTTAAATCATAGGCCTCATCCGTCCTTGCTTTTCTGAGTTTATCTATCTTAAGGGCCTCTTCCATGTACTCGATGGACGCCTCTAGTTGGCCAAATTCACGAGACCAAAACCCGTAATTATTTAGAATAAAGGCAACCTTAGCAGAAAAATTATGCTTGCGCGCTAGACTCAGAGCCCTATCAAAAGTCGCAAAGCTTTTCTCTTCCTGGCCTCTCTTAGCAGCAATCATTCCTTCAAGATTCAAAGCATCAATATATAGCTGCCGTTTCATTTTCAGCTGTATTGGATCCTCGTCATCCAAATCATCGATAAGAAGATAATTTTTTTCCACAGTATTTTGTGCATCCAATAATAGATTACGTCTGAGAAAAGCAATCCCAAGGTTCTGCAGGGCTCTAATTTTGAGGATGGTCTCTTCCTCTTCGTCAATGAGCTCGTTTGCTCTTTCCAGTATTTGAATCGCACCCCCGACCTGTCCCATGGCAATATAAGTATTTGCTGTTTCGATGTAGACCAGTGCGAGGACTTTTTCTTCCTCTAACTCGAGTAAAATTTCAGCTGCCTTACGAAAGTAAGCAATTGCTTTACCATAAGAATTGAGACGAATCTGGTAAATTGTGCCAATTGCTCGGTATTTCTTTGCAACCTCCACCTCTTCCTCTTCTTCCGCAAAGATTTCTAGGGATTTTTTATAGGCTGCTATAGCTTCCTTGTACTTTCCTTTCTTCTCAGCGTTGACTGCCCGAAGATGCCAAACATTTGCCGTACTGATAAGGTCCTCTTCATTAAGAAATATCCGCTCACATTCGGCAAGCAAACGATTTGACTCTTCATAGTCTTCGGCGAAATGAGCAAAGTTGGCGGCATTCATGAGGTTTTCAGCGAAAGCAATGTCATCTTCTTCTCGGCTCAAGATACTTTGAGCAACCAGTTTTTGAACAGTCAGAGCTTTATTAAACTCCTTTAATCGATAAAAAAGCCACGCGAGCTGAGACATAGATTCCCAGAAGTCGTCTTCCATCTCACCACGTTTATAAAGATAGATGAGCTTTAAAAGCTGAGATCGAGCAGCTTCAAGCTCTCCTTCGTCCTGATACTCTTCAAAAAGCTCCAAGGTTTCGTCAGCAAGGTCTTCTATGTCATCCTCATCAAGCATGCTTTCATAGCCTATACTACGCATGGATAGACCTGATTTTCTGATTGCTGAAGCAAAAGACCCGCTTTGCGCAGCTTCATAAAATGCTCGTAAATCTACCTTCTTTTTTTCTGATTTTTTTCGATGAATGCTTCGGGGGCTCTCCAAGATTAGATTATTCGTACCGGTGGTATAGGAGGCAAACCACAAAGCAATCCAAGCGTCAAACCCCTGCTCATCAAGAACCTCATCCCTTAAATAGGCAACTTTTGGGAAGATGATTGCTGCAGTCTGATGCTCCTTGATACCAGCTAAATCTCGCATCCTTAACCTATTTTTTGGAGTCCCTATGGAGCTTGAGCTTAACACCCACTCAGATCTTTTAGGCTCGAAGGAGCTTAAGTTCAGCAAACCATTGCTTTGTACCAGCTGATAGGATGATATCTCTGCTGCCAAATTTTGAGTTTTCTTGTGGTCAAAGGTAAACTGAAGGTAATTATTGTAAGCGTCCTGTTTTAAGCCTGCCTTTCCCTCGCCACTGATCCCTAAATAGTAACGTCCACTTAATGCTTGTTCACTCACAATAGGCAAAACGTCTAAGCTTGGTAAAAAGCTGATCCCCCCGTTAGCTTTTAGGCTTGGGGCATGGGTGTAAAGGGCCTCCCAATTTTGAGCATACAGCTCCTCAGAGGCAACAATGTAGATTTGGCTGATGCCCTTTTCATTTATGGGGAAATTCTTTATAAAGCTCAGCACCGATTCAAAGGACTGAGCAACAGAAAGCCTCCTCTCACGCTCAAGGTAATCATCCTTGTCAACCCACGCAATCCATAAGCGATCCGATTCTATAAACTTATGAACTGCAAGAACGGCTTCATGATCCTTTAGTGATTCCTTAATGCTGTCTAGGCTTTTTTTGCGCAAAAGATCGTCATACCGTGCCCTAAAGGACTTTAGGTAGCGGTTTTTTCCTTCCTTACCCTTCGTTTGGGGCCCCCAATTATAGGTCCTCCATAGCATCTCTCTAAGCTTCAAAGACTGATAGCTCTTAAAAGCATCGAAAAAGCCTTGCTTTTCTGGTCCTTGATAGAGGGACTCAAAGCTTTTTCGAGCAAGACGGCGATCAGTGTAGCTTTCAAGCACCCCTCCACTCAATATATACGACTCAAGGGCTTTGACTGCCTCTGGCCAATCAGCGACCCCAGACATATACTTCCAAAAAGAGTAATGATTGCGGCTAAAGCTTTCATTGATAATAGGCACCATGGCTTCTAAAGACTGAGAGCTTGCTAAGGGATCATATTTTCTTTGCTTCCAGTCTAAATAAAGCGACGGGAGTTCTAAAGGCAACTTTTTTTGCACCGAAGCCACTTCAAACGACCGATTCAAACTGTCTTTTAGGGACTCTTCAAAGGGTTCAAGAGCTTGCTTCTTCTCCTTACTGTACTGAGTCTTATAACTAAGCAGCATCCCTTTGAGAGACAATAATGAAAAGGTCTGCTCAGGTAGGTTTTTTAAATTTTGATTATCCTTAACGTAATCTTTTTGAGTCTCTTCATTTTCTTCAGTATGGTTCTTATTTTGGGGATAAATGATTCTCAGCTCACGATCAATGGCTTCAAGCAATGCCTCCAACTTTTTTGGCCTATAGACTCCACTTTCTAGCCCGACTAGCTCCATTCTACCGAGGCTCAGCAAATTTGCTAACTCCTCGCTTGCTGCTAACTTGTCATCCTGACCCTCACGCTTTTTCTGGGAGATCTCCAGGGCCTTTTGAAAAGAGTCTATTCCCTTGTTCCATTGACCATCTTCCTTGTTGAGATTTCCTAGCTGGTTGTAGGCAATACAACGATCCAACAACAGATAAGATTTTGATTGGCCCTTTTCTTGACCTACCTGATACTTTTCCTCCAACAGGGCTACCTTGGCAACTAAGGCATCGTATTGTAGGCGATGGAAGCCAGACAGCTCAAATAATTCGATTCTAATGGAGTTTGTAATAAGCCTTTGATGCAAAGAGAAATCCTTAGGCAAAGCAAAGTCCACCGTAACCTTATCAGCCTCATCAAGCATACTGAGTGCCTTAGAATACTCTTTTTCATCTCTATAGGTCAGAGCCAAATTAATATAGACCTTATTAAGATTTTTATACCTTTGATTCTTACGGTGCTCGTCAATTAGTTTGAAGTAATACTCCCTTGCCTTTAAGTTTGCTTTTAACTCTGAGAGGCTTAAGGCTAGCGAATCCATCGAATGGGCAAGTGGCTCTGAAAAACCCGCCTGTTCCCAAACCAAGATAGCTTTTTTCTGTAAAGCTGCAGCCAAGCGAGTTTCACCCACTTGAAAGGCACTTCTTCCTGATCGCTGCCAAAATAGAGCCTCAGCAGCCAAAGGCTCTACTGGTATCACCTTTATGTCAGCAATCCTCTCACTATAAAAATGGATTGCCTTCTTAAAATTTCCCAAACTATAGTAGGTATGGGCCAGGTTTTGAGCTAAATGAGCCCTAGCAACTGAGTGAGGCTTCGAAAGATGGTAGGCAGCTAAATAAGAGTCCACGCTGAGATCAAGGAAGTTTTTTGGTTCATCCCGGAAGGGATTTAAAACCCTTAGGTCTAAGGAGAGGTAGGCCACCTTAAAGAGATTGACTGAATTCCACCCTTCTCCTAAGGCACCCGACAAGCCTCCTTTTCTTTCGTACTCATCCAACCAATAGTCGTTTTGTTGATAAAGCCATCCAAGAGTCTGATGCACCTGTGGCACTTGGTCATTGAGCTCTCTAACCTGCTCAAGCATCTCGATCGCTTCCTCAATGATTGCGACCTTTTCTCCCAAGCTTTCACTAGTTTCCAGTTTAAAGGTATTAGCATATGCTAATGCGTATAGCGCTGTAAGTGACCGGTCCTTGTCAAGCCGGTCTTCCCATGATGCGATCACGTCATCAAGCTTACCTTGTAGAAACTTGACCTTAATCACCCCTCGGTATCCGTTAAGATCATCTGGCTTAAGCTTGATGATGGTTTCATAGGTATTTAGGGCCTCTGAAAGCCTATTTTTTCTAATTAAGCCCTCCCCCTTACGACTCAAAAGCGCAATAAGTAAAGCAGCGACTTCATTGAGGTAACTATTGTCAGATTTTTTAAACTGCTGGTATAGGGAATGGATAATAGACTCCGCCTCTTCAATCCTTCCCTCACGTTCAACGATCGATGCTAAACGCTGCGCTGCGGTCAAAAGAATCTGAGGAGCATGCGGATAAAGGTCTATCATAGCCCTATATTCATTGGCAGCAACTATGTCTTTTTTAGCCCGAGAGAATCGCTCAGCAATTCTTAAGTGGGCGTATGCAGGAAGGATCGGAAGCTCAAGGTTTTGGGTGCGTAGTAAATGAATTGCAGCCTCTGGTTTTTTGCTCTCTTCAACCAAAGACACGGCTAATTTCGAAGCCTTCATGACCTCATCAGCCTGCTCGGGATACCTTGCAATCATTTCAGTTAGCTTCGCAATGGCTGATTCCTTACCACTCAAACCGGTTAACAGCCTTCCGTGCTCATACATGCTTTTAGCTGCAATAGAATCGATATCTGAAAAATCGGCTGCAACTTGAGAGTAAACTTGGGATGCGGCATAATGCTCTCCCAAGACTGCCTTTATTTTTGCTGAGACAAAATATGCTTTTGCTAAAGCTCGTTGGTATTGCTTACTCTCTGCCTGCTTCTTAAGATCATTAGTGGTTTGTAAAAACTGATTTATTTTTTTGTCTGCAAAATCGTCTAGTTCTTGGCTTAGCAATTTGGAGAATGGCATGAGCCCCAACTCAACCATACTAAGCTTTGCAAGCATCACAAGCTCTTCAAGCTTCGGAAAATTGTCATTTAGCTTTTTGTAAACCCATTGTGCTTCCAGTTTATGGTTTTGCTCTATTTGCCAGTTAAGCTCCCAAAGAGCAATCTCAGCAGCAATCTTTTTCTGACCTTTTTTATAAAATGCAGCGGAGGACCTACGCAGCAAATAAGTTTTATCGTGGGGGTCTGTGAGACGATGGAACCAAGACCTAACTTCATCCAGACTTTCCGGCTCTGCGATTTGCCCATAAGTTGGCAAGTAATAAATATCTAGTCCAAAGCCAGTTTGCTTGGTGAGGTACAGCCGATTTTCGCGAATTTGCGGGCTGTAAGCAGAAATCTTTGCAGAGGTTAAAGGAGTTAGGGTGTAATTTTCGAGCTCCGTTTCCTGAGATTGTGCCTTGAGATCCAAACTCCAAATGCTAGCTCTATCATCAGCATTGACCAAACCATCGTCGTTTGTGTCGTCGGTGTAACGAATAAAAAGGAGGGTTTCACCATCTTGGGCAATATAAGGCTGGCCATCCTGTGGGCCATTGGCATGGGTAAGCCTCTGACTACGATGTTTTTGTTCATCGTAAACATAAAGGGATCCTTGATTCACATAGACTACTTGATTCCCATTAGGAAAGACCTTTGCCTGGGTTCCTCTCACCGACCCTAGTGCCTGGGCCGTAAGATCACCGAGGCTTGCGGTCATCAATGCGGGGATTTGGTTTCCAGGAGTTCGGCTCGCAAAAATAATCCTTTCCCCATTTGGAAACCATGAAGGCTCACTGTCTTCGAATAAAGGGTGTTTGATTCCCTTTATCTTTGATTTTTTTTCACCCTTGATCCCCATCACATGAATATCGCCAGCGGCGTCCTGCCTGCGTGAAACAAAAGCCACCTGGTCACCATCGGGGCTAATCACTGGAGCTAGATCATCAGCAGAGTGAAAGCTTAGAGCTTTCGCGAAACCTCCACTCGTTCTCTTCCTCCAGATATCCTTGTTCCCACTGCGATCGGACGTATAGAGAATAAAGGCACCATCGGGAGATAAGTCAGGAGAGAAATTCGACTCACTACCGGCAGTAAGCTGAAATGGTTCAAAGAATTTTAACCCTTGTTCGCGGTCAAACTTATCATGGAGGGTATTGACAGATAGGCTACGCGAGCAAGCGAGAGAGAATAGATAGCCAACGACGAAAATCAGTAAGCCTTTATGACGATGCTTTTCGGATCCATGTGCCTTTGTCATCCTGATACCATTGTCCTACGGTTGTTTGTTTGCGTTTAGCTTCCATATAAGTTTTTTGAACCTGAACGAGAGAAAGGGATTTTTGCCCTTTGGCAAGGGTATCCTGCCATAACATCATACGATCGGAGTTTTCTTCGTCTAAAATGATTCTAGCAAGGCGCATAATCTTGGCTTTTGGGCTAGCGATTTTACTAATGCTCAGGGGGACTAACCTAACCTTACCATCATTACCTTCACCCAAGATCTGTAGGTTTTTTAGCTCTTCCAGATCATCTTGATTGAACTTTTGGTTCTGTTTTGCAAGCTCTACCGGATCGTTACTCGCAAGAAGCCCGAGCTTCTTTCCCCTTACTGTGCTCATTAAAATAAGCTCATTGTCTACTGAACGATACTCGCCAAGCACCTGTTTTTCTAAGTCAGTTTTTGCCGTAGGCACCTCAATGCCTTTAATGCTAATGGCACAGGCACAAACGAGGACTAACGAGCCGTAGGTAAAAAGCTTATAGACTACTGGTGGTAACAAGATCTTCATCTTCCTCCTCACTAGGATGTAGATCCAAAATGTCTTTTTTTCCTCTACCAAGGGAATCGATCACATTCTGGATGATGCTGGCAACCGGGATACGGGTAATTCTTGGAACAGGGAGTGGCAACACACCAATTGCTTTCACATCTACATCGATATCAATTTCACCATTTTTAGTGGGGATCGTAACCCCTCCGACCTCACCTAGGTTTAATAAAGATTTTAGCTGTGTTATGTTTGGATCCTTTTCTTCTGGATCCACATAGAAAAGAATCATCTTCACCTGCTCTTTGCCGATCGAAGTGATATCCACCCCTCCGCTCATGTCCTGATCTCTAAGATTGTAATTTAAATGAACCGTTCCATCTATATAGGGATTGCTATCACCAATGCTGGTCTTCGCCTTTTCCTGTAATTTGGGAAAACGGTCAAGTAGCTTATGAGTGTTCAGCCTTGTTAAATGAAGTGAGGTTTTAAACGTATGGGGAAGGGGGTCAAATGAAAGTTGAAGGCTCCCATGAACCTTTCCTCCTAAGAACTGCATCATAAACTGGTTGAGTGAAAACCAATTTTGTCTTAGTTCCAAGTCAAATTCTATATTATCCATAGCCAAATTAGCAGCTTCTATACGTTTAATGTGGATGGGTTTTTTTTCGGGATAAAATGGCCTAACACTCCCATAGTCTGCTATGGACATCGCCATATTGGTATCAGCCAGCTTGTTCTTACTTTTGTTAAGATAACGATCCACCAACTCAAAGGCACCTTGGTTTTCCGTGATTGGAGTCGACAAGCCTGCTTTCTTTTTTTCAGCCAGGGCTTTGTATTCGTTTAAATCAATATCCTGCTTAAAGGGAAAATCTCCCACAATGCTTGCTACCTGCAGAAGCTTGATAGGTTTGTCTTCTTTTTGCGTCTCAACAGCTAAGTTGAAGTGCTTAAAGGTGGTACGACCAGACACCTTGAAATGGGTCATATCTTGTGATGACAGAGCCGTCGCAAATAGGAACTGCCCTGATGAGTCAACCTTTAGACCTTCATGCTCAATGGCAGTATGATCCATCCCAAGCTTCAAGTTCGTTACAAAGCTTGCAGGAAGCTGTTTGTCTAAAATCAGGCCTTTGAACCGCACATCAGCATCCGATTGCGCCCGTAGTCCGAGGCTTGCAAGCTCAAAGCCAGCCTCATTCAGCTCAAGCCGCCTACCGTTCAAAAGGGCTACATCAAGGTCTAAGCTCAAGTCAGCAACGGGAACCGGTAGCACCTTACCAGCATCAAATTTCCCCAAATGGACCGCCGTCTGCATACGGGTTTTTAGCTTTGGTAGCAACTTGTTAGGGTCGACGGGTAATTGAATAGCCTCACTGATTTCATTGTTCACTTGGGTATTGAGCTGCAAGCGTTGCACATTGATTTTGAGAGGATCCTTACCTTGAGGCAAGCTTGCCTCAAAACCACCGATACTTTGATCGATTTCTAGTTTTTGCTCCTGCAAGGAGCCGGATAGAACGACCCGAGCATCATACCCCTTCAGGTGACTCCCAAACATAGGATGTTGAAGGCCCAGGCGCTCGACCACAAGCTGGTTGAAGAACCGGATCTTCCCCTCTTGCTGCAAGCTGCTCGCGTTCAATTGATCGAGAGGTGGAAGGTTTGCACCCACATCCACATGAGCTGCAATGCGCCCACTTAGACTCTGAGGCAGGAGGTCACTCTTACCAACGACCCTCCCAACAGGAATAAGCATCTGGTGTAACTTGCTAAGGGGGTTCATGCTGAGGTTTGAGTTGAGTCGCACTTTCGTACACTTTTGCTGGCAATCAGCGACGTTTGTCAAGGTAAACAGCTCTCCCACCTCAGCCACTAAACCAAGGGAAGCATCCGACAGATCCTTTGCAAATGAGCCATTTCCATCAACGCTAAAAGGCACATCAATCGTCTTCTTCCCGTTCGTCAGGGCACGGATATGGGGGGAGTCTAGGTTAAACTTGAGAATAGGAATATGCATGCTAGGGTACACAGCACGCGCTAAGCTTCTTAGGTGTAGCTGCTCGATATTTAGGTCGATTTGTCCCATTTTTGAGGGTGCGGAAGCTCCAAAACCCTCAAACTGAAAGTTAGAGTACGTGTCAAGTTGATGTCCGACCCCTGCCAAACTTGGAGCGACCGAAAGGGATAGAGAGCCATCAATGGGTTTTACAATAAGGCCCTTTGTTTTTTCAGTCAGCGAAACACGCTGTAAATTTAACTTAAGAGAGGTGATGGGTAGCTCAGCCTGTTCTAGTTGGCTTAGCTTCTCAAGATTCAATTCCCCTTTAGACTTCAAAGAAGCCATTTCGATGTACCCATAGGCATCTACTTGAGGAACAAATGGTTTTGCAAGCTGCATCGCATGACTCAAGGAAAAGAGAAAACTACTGGCAATATCAAGGTGAAAGCGTTTGAAGTCTGTCCCGAGCAGATGAACGGCTCCTTGCAGCTGATAATGCAGCACCTCACCTAAATCAACCCGGAATTCTTCAAGCAGCAAGCCTTTTAGGTCGTCGGTCAGGCGCGTATTGAGAAGCACTTGGCTTCCTAGGCCTTGAAGGTGGGAAAAGGCCCCTTCTAATTCTTGTATTTTTTGATCCAAGCTGACATGGACCTGCATTAGATTTTCGATCCTTAACTGAGTTGCAAGGCTGCTCTTCAACTTTACGAAGGGCTTGCTGTATTCTATGTCTGCTCCACCGATGCTTTTGTAAACAGCAAGGTCAATGGTTCCATTCTCTGGGGAAGCCACAGAGATATTCAACTCGCTCGTATTACCTTTGAAAAAGAGGGACGTGATGAAGTTCAGCCCTTGATTTCTCAGGTCAAGTAAGGTTTTGTCATCTTTAATCTGCACAAACCGAACCGAGGCATCGGTTA
This sequence comes from Oligoflexales bacterium, assembly GCA_013215275.1. Lineage (GTDB taxonomy): Bacteria > Bdellovibrionota_B > Oligoflexia > Oligoflexales > Bog-1112 > JABSRF01. The sequence goes on from JABSRF010000059.1 coordinate 12,615, forward strand.
TGCCAATCCTCTCTATTTTTAGGTGAAATGGAAGGTAAAGGAGTTTCGGGTGAAGAGGAAGGAAGATTCCGCCTTCTTTAGAGGCGACTTGCTTTTCTTCTTTTTTCACCGGCTCAGAGACTTGGGGAAAGTTCTTTTTGCGGTATTCAATAATGCCTGCAAAATTGAATGTGTCGTCAGTTTGAATGACCTCAAATTGAGGCTTTACTAATTCAAGGGCATTTAACTCCAACCTACCAAGAAATATTGCTGGTAGATCATAGTGGAGACGGATCTCATCGATCCTCATTAAAGCAGGATCATTTTCCTTTGGTGGCTGAGCATCAGAAGATGGAGGAACAAAGTTTAAATCATGAATTGTGAGGCCATGGTTTAAATTAAAGTCAACCTTTGAAACGGTAAGCTTACCTCCAGTATGATGAGCAGCCTGATTAACAAGTTGTTCTTCAATAAATTCTGCATCAATAAAAATAAATGCAATCAAATATATTGTTAATAGTAGAAAACTAAAGCTTAGGATCATCAAACCAAAGATTTTAAGGTTAAGCCACAAAAAAGAGGTGTTTGCTATTTTTTCTTTTAAACGAAAAAGCAGGGATTTTATCCTCTGGGATAGACCCTTAGGACTGGTATCCAAATCTCGTTTTTCCGATTGTGCTCTCAAAGCCCTTAGCTTAGATTTATGGCCGGATTTTGCAGGCTTAGCTTTCTTCCCACTCTGAAACCATTTTCTCGCCAAGATGTGTGGTTTTTTCTTCATAGATAAAATGCTATGGTTGCTAAGTTAATCCTATGTTTATATCATGGAAAAACACTTTGGATGTAAACTGAGAGGACGTATACATTATACAGCCTTTGCTTTTGTTGGTTCTAGGCAGTATGATCCTACAAGCTTAAAGCTTGTGGCTAGGCCAATAATTGGCATGGGATTTGCTGTATAATTCCTTGATAAAAGCTACCATTGGTTAAATCATGTAATAATGTATAAACGTCTGGCAATTGAGGGGACGTGATGAGCACAACTAATCAAGAACTGAATAACTGGATTGAAGAAGTCAAAGAATTGACGCAACCGGACCGGATACACTGGTGCGACGGCTCAAAAGAAGAGTACCGCAGAATCGTGCAAGAGATGCTTAAGTCTAAGCAACTTTATGAATTAAATCAGGAAACTCATCCCAATTGCTACCTTCACCGTTCTGATCCAAACGATGTTGCTCGCACTGAGCACCTGACCTATGTTTGCACGAGCAAGTCCGAAACTGCTGGACCAAACAACAACTGGATGAGCCCGAGTGAAGGCCATGAAAAGGTTGATAAACTCTTTGCTGGCTGCATGAAGGGGCGGACCATGTACGTGATTCCTTACTGCATGGGCCCTGTTGAGTCTCCCTACTCCCGCTGCGGTGTGGAGCTTACTGATAGTCCTTATGTGGCTATCAACATGCATATTATGACCCGCATGGGAAACCAAGCTCTTAAACGCATTGAATCGGAAAAAACTTTCGTCAAAGGCCTGCATTCTACTGGAGACCTATCCATTGAAAACCGCCTAATCATGCACTTCCCCGAAGAACTCAGCATCAAGAGTATCGGTTCTGGTTACGGGGGCAATGCCCTTCTCGGTAAGAAATGCCATGCTCTTAGGATAGCAAGCTATCAAGCTAAGACAGAGGGTTGGTTGGCTGAGCATATGCTTATTCTTGGCTTGCAAAGCCCAGAAGGGGAAACCCACTATGTTGCTGCTGCCTTTCCTTCTCAGTGTGGCAAAACTAATTTAGCCATGCTCATCCCACCCGAGACTTACAAAGGGTGGAAGGTTTGGACAGTAGGGGATGACATTGCATGGATGCACTTAGGTGAGGATGGACGCTTATTTGCGATCAACCCTGAGGCTGGCTATTTTGGAGTTGCTCCGGGAACGTCCGAAAAAACAAACCCTAATGCCTTAGCCATGCTGCAGCAAGATGCGATCTTTACCAACGTAGCTGTCACTGAGGACAATCAGCCTTGGTGGGAGGGGCTAGACGAAGGCACTCCTAAGACTGACTGGCAGGGAAGGCCATTTGACCCATCACAGGGAAAGGCAGCCCAACCAAACTCTCGATTTACCGTTTCTGCGAAACACTGCCCTTCTTACAGTCCAGAAGCAGAAAACCCCAAGGGAGTTCCCATTTCTGCGATCATATTCGGTGGTCGACGTCCAAGCCTCATCCCGCTTGTTTATGAAACGAAAAGCTGGGAGCATAGCGTACTCGTTGGTGCTTCAGTGGCTTCGGAAACAACCGCAGCAGCAACCGGAAAAGTTGGGGTTCTTCGCCACGATCCAATGGCAATGAAGCCATTCTGTGGCTACAATTTTGCCGAGTACTGGCAACACTGGCTAAGCTTCAGCTCAAAAAGTAAAAACTTACCTAAGGTCTTCCATGTCAATTGGTTCAGACAGGATGAAAAAGGTGAGTTTATGTGGCCTGGATTCGGAGAGAACATTAGGGTCCTCGAGTGGATCATAGGCAGAGTCAAAGGACAAGCCGAAGCAATCCCTACGCCTATTGGCTACCTACCTGCAAGAGGCGCAATTTCAACCAATGGCCTCGATGTTAGCAACGAGACTATGGACGAACTCTGTAAGGTCGATGAGCAAGGTTGGATTGGTGAAGCAAGCAAAGTGCGAACTTACCTGGAAACATTCGGCACTCAGCTTCCACAAGAGCTAAGGGACGAGCAAGACAAGATCATTAAGGTAACTCCAAATAAATGTCCTACCCATTGATGGTTAATTTTAGTACAGTTCTGGCCTGTGATTGCGCACTC
>JABSRF010000590.1 GCA_013215275.1 Oligoflexales bacterium
CTCCTTATGTAAATTCAGCATGTTACATTTAGGAGTTTTACTTATCAAATGGTCCTAAAAACGGGGTCCACTATAAACGATGGTGATTGTGAGGTCGTTAGCAAATGGAGAGATGCTGTTACAGAGCTAAAAAACAGTGACGGTATTGAGTGGCACGTTGTTTTGAAGGTTTTTGGAAACTATCGTGAATGTGACATTGGACAAGCTACGATTACTTGGCATCAATATGGTCCTAGTACCGTGACCCACCAGCATGGCCATTCTAAAAATATCGAAGGATTTGAAGGCAGCAGTTCATTTGTTGTTTCTCCTGGATATAGAAAAGCTAACTATGATGATGGGAAATTCCTTAGAAGAAACTCTTCAGATTGGGAAGCAGCGGTTAAAAACATGGTTGATTCAAATGCCATATGGCATCTAATCACCACGTTTAACGAATGGGGCGAAGGAACGGGCATAGAGCCAGTTCACAATTATAACTACTATAATGCTCCTGGTAACCCTCATGATATTGAACAACCAGATGCGAAACTGAGTCAAAGTACTTATTTCATCGACGTTCTCGCAGTTTGTGAAAGCAAAGACAAGTGCAATATGGAGGATTTAGATGATCCAATCGCTGAGGAGCTTGTATTCTTAAGTGAGAACAATTTTTTTGCAGGTGAACTATGTGTTGGTTCCTATTGCCTTAAGATTCAGAACGATAGAAACTTGGTCATCAGAAAGAATGGCCGCGTTTTAGGGGGAGCTCAAGCAAAATACAATGAATTGCCTCTTAGCACTGGCCATACTCCATTTAGGGTGTTCATGCAAAATGATGGCAACCTATGTATTCAAGAAGAGTCTTTAAAAAGCAATACTGGTGAAAAATATTTCTGCTTTGGCCCTGTAGAAGGTAGCAACCCGAGGTTGGTGGTTCAAGGGAAAGAGCTAAAAGTCAAAACTGATAGTGGGAACAGTGAAACCATTGGATCTATGCTAAGGCTGGCAAGTGTCGATAGTGATAAAAAATCGATTATTCAGTGGCAAGAAGAGCCAACTACCGAAAGGCAAAAGCTGGTTATTTTCGATTTTGACGACACTCTTTGGATGAATGGCGATGGCGAGGACAAAGAAGGCAATGACAACACCGATACGGTGACGGTTGGCCCAGCTAGTTACGCCATCTCTGCAATACAAGAGTTTCATAACAGGGGAGTCAAAATAGCAATCTGTTCAAAAAATGCTAATAGTAACGGTGACTTGAAAAAAACCCTGCAAGCCGACTTTAATGACACAGGAATCTTTACGGACGCATTCTTTGAATCTCCAGCGTTTCTTACTGGAACACCAAGAGAATCAGATGGCCTTCATTGTGAAAATGATCACAACACTGGAAAAGAAGGTGACTATGATGATGGAAAGGCGTATGGAGCAAAGCATATCATCGATTATTTTGGCGTTCAGAATCCCAATGATGTGGTGTTCTTTGATGACGCTTCTTATAACGAAACCGATATAACCAATTCAGAGCGCGAAACAAATGCTGGATTTAGAATGGAAGAAATTGGATTTATCTGTGTTGATAAGCGCGAAGACTCAGTTGATACCGAAAATGGTGGAGGAGTCACAAGGGATAGGGCTGAACTAGCATTGGGAATGCTTGGATTTAGCGGTTTTCCCACATTAAACAATAGCTGTGATGATGAAGTCATTTCTGTAGAAGGAAGCACTCTACTAGTTGGCGGAAAATTGGAAGAAAATCAATATATTGTAAATGGCCAATATAGGCTTTATATGCAAGATGATGGAAATCTAGTCAAGCAAATGAAAAATCAAGGTGATGGATGGTCCACACTAGATAAAACAGGTGCAAAGGGAAGTGGCACCTCAGTAGCTTTTATGGATGGTCGCCTAAGATTTTTCAAAGGCGGTCAAATAATCGGCAAGTCTATGGAAAAAGACGAAGATGCGCAAGGAGTTGTGCTGAATGAAAATGGCGCATTGCCATAGGTGATCGAGATAATAAAACCATAATTAAAAATGGAACTCTCCTTAACTGCTTCCCTTTCAAACTCGAAAT
>JABSRF010000591.1 GCA_013215275.1 Oligoflexales bacterium
TTATTATGGTTTCGACTATCAATAGATTCAGATACTAGATGAGTTTAGTATGGTGCTACTTTGTGGAAACTTCTGATGAGGGTAAAAGGAAGAATTTCAGCTTAACTTTAAAGGTCATTATTAGGGTTCTGTCCGACTATAATAAGACTTAATCCGATATAGTTTTCTAAAACTTTTTCTACTGGCTTAATAAAGGGTTTCATTAATGAGTACAATTTTAACTGGCCTGTTGATAGCCTAGACTTCTGCATAATAACACCTGAAATAATCCATCCTATGGTCCCAATTGAGTTTCCAAAAAACACCTTCCGGATAGAAACTCCGCTCTGATTGAACAGGTTTGAAAGGCTTTTTTTTGTGTAACGTCTAAAGTGTCCTACTGCCTCGTCTATTGGACAAAAAAGTTGCGGCGAATAAGGCACTAGGACAATTAAAGCTCCATTAGGTTTTAACATATCAGCCCAAATCTTCATTGTTTTATTGTCGTCCTGAATATGTTCCAATACATTAAATGATACAATCATATCAAACTTTTCACTCATAAAGTTAGGTTTGAGAGAGGCATCCCATTGTATAGCTTCAAATCCGGTGTATTTTGAAAATTTGGTTTTCAATATTGAAACGTATGAGTCGGATATATCAGTCGCAACAACGTCACCATGCTTCACTAACTCCTTTGTAAGTGAACCAATGCCTGACCCAACCTCAAGTATTTTCAAGTTGTTATTTTTATTTATGGCTTGCTCCATTGCCTTGTTCAGAAGTGGTAGATAGATATGATTGCTAACCTTCTCTAGTGCAGTTAAGGTTTGGAATAAACCTGGTTTGAATGGCTCTCGATCGATAACTGAATACCTTACAATATGCCAAAAAAACAACAACCCATCCAATGCACGTATCTTTTTTCCTTCAGAATATTTACGGCCATTGTATTCTATAGGAATTTCGTAGATCCTAGCTTGCGCCTGGGCTAGACGCGAAACAATCTCAGCCTCGATACCAAATCGATTTGACGTTAGTTTTATATTTCTGATCAGATCACCACGGAAAGCCTTATAACCTGAGCAAAAATCCCCAAGCCTAAGGTTATTCAAGATATTGCAAAATAGATTTAGAATTGAATTAGCAAACGAATTCCAGAAGTAGAGAACTCTGACCACAGGACCAATAAACCTATTGCCTATGACTGCATCCGCTCCATGTTCTATAATTGGTAATAGCATATGGGGTATTTCTTTTGGTGAATACTCCGTGTCAGAGTCTAGAATTATCACATAGTCTCCCGACGATTGATCAATACCTTTCCTAACCGAGAATCCTTTTCCCATATTTGTGGAGTTATTTAGGACGATGAGTGAAACAGGCGTATTATCAAAGAGACTAACCTCTTTGGCCTTTAGATCAATTTCGCTCAAGATCCCATCTGTTGATCCATCATTTATAATAATAATCTCAACCTGCTGAATTGACCCAATCAAGCTAATTGGTGTTTCAATTAATGAGTTCCAAAATGATTGAAAAAAATGGCGTTCATTGTATATTGGTACTACTATAGATAACTTTGTCATCAGCATTTGCACCTTATTATGAGTTTTTAGAATACCATACACAAATTCCATCTTTGTTACAAGAGAGTTAAATTATGACCATCTAATTGAAATAACCTTTCTTTTCAATGCAGACAGATTTTGATCAAAAAAACCTCTCAATAACAATTTTTGATTTCAATTTTTTATACTGCTTTTTATTGGGAAGCAGTCCCTACTTCTCCATGCGCTATTTGCTGATGACCATGACGTTTTCGTAACGCCCGTTAGATTGTTAGATTACTCATTTTACTTGCCTACTGTACTTACTATTTCATATTTCAAAAAAACCCGTCGCACTATCAACTCGGCCAATGCATTGGTAATGATAACCTAGCTTTTGTAGCATAGACGCTTCGTACTGGTTTCTAAAGTCAAAAACAACTTTATTCTTCAGAAGGCCTGAAACCTTATCCCAATTAGGCCATCGGTACTCTCCCCACTCAGTCATAAGCACTAGAGCATCAGCACCATT
>JABSRF010000592.1 GCA_013215275.1 Oligoflexales bacterium
GACCGTCAACACTGGAAGTCTTAGATAGTGCGTAACCTGCTGTAATATTGAAACTAAAATATCGGTCACTTATGACTAGGTACTTTAAAGATTACAGGGGTGCCTACGAGCAAACTATGAGGTTTATCGAGTACTATAATAGCCAGAGATTACATGGCTCTTTAGGAAATCGTTCCCCTATGGAAGCAGAAGCGTGCTTTTATGCCGGGGATTTTAGAATTAAAGAACTACGAGTTTAGATCTGTCCAAAATTAGGGGGCCTAGCCGCTTTCTTCAGGTTTAAGACCCCAACGAATTCATCTAAATAAGTCACGACCCCAAGAAAGAAATCAATGGAGGAGGGTATCTTCAAAATATTACCTCTTTCCTCAAATCTATGCACTGTTGAAAGCGGGACCGCAAAGAATTTTTTGTTCAATTCAAAGATCAAGTGTGGCTCACCTTTAGATTTCTCTAAATTCTCTTGTTTCCTTAGTTTTATTTTGAACGCATTCTTCAGCAAACCACTTCCCTTTATACCGTGAACCGTATTCGGAAAATTTGCTGTTCTCTTAAGAAAAATTTGGCAAGTTAATGACTTACATAATTACCCTTAAGGTGAAACACTTATGATTAAAGTCCAATGTTTTTGATTCTTTCAAAATCGTCATACTCGAGAAAGTAGGCAAGGTCTCGGTATGCTGTCGTTTTTACCCGATTGTATATGCTTAACCGTTCTTCAAGGGGAAAGCCCTGTCTTTTAAGATCGAGTAAAGCGAGTAAGTGTGTGCGTGCTGCTAGCAATGCTAATTTATGAGCATGGTAGTAGTAAAATGAACGCGCATCAGTATTATGAAGTTTCAGCTCATATCGGATAAACGGATCGTGTCGAAGCTTGTGAATAGAGTCGTTGAGTTGGGCTATGGCTTCGTAAAAAGTCTTGAAAGAAGACTCAATATCCTTAGTGCTGTCATTATGATGGAGGTTTATCTTTTTTCGATGATCTTGATAATTGTTTCGGGTGTACTTTAGCAAGATATTTTTAGCATCATCGATAGGGTCGCTATACATATCACAGTCTGTGCTGATAAATAGACTTTTTTGTTTTTTCCCAAGGACCCTGAAAATGTAAGCGAGGCCATGAATCCCGGTTTTTAATGTGAATTTTAGCACGGGCTTGGGAAGATCGTGCTTGCTTGAAGCTTCAAGACGGTTTGCTAGCTTAATAATTTCCTCTGGGTCGACTTCGTCGTGGGCTGTATTTAATAACCGTTGCCTTCCAATTTTTTTTATCTTTAGTAGATCCACAGATGTGAGTAACTGACGAAGCTCCACCTGACGCACTTCATGCCCTACATCATACCTAAAATTGGGTATTTTAGTTTGAACGAGCTGATTTAGATAATTTGCAATTCTATCTTGCTTAGATGTTCGTAAGTATGAGTCTTTGAGTAATGCAGTTAACTCTAGTTCCTCTGAAATCTTTTCTATTTTCCAATTTTTATGGTTTAAGCGATAGCGCCTCTTATTGATTGCCGAAACAGCTACTAGGTAGTTTCCATTGTATAGTTTCTCTTTAACTTTTTGTCTCAAGATTATTTTATGGGAAATGACTGTTACTCCATCAGTTCCAAGGGTGTAACCCTGGGCCTTTGACCGAGCAGTTCCAAGGCCCGTCCACTTGTCATTATGGGGTAACCATTCAATATCGATACCGCTCCAAGTGTTTTGACTTGGTATAAAGGTATGATGAATTTCTTTTAGTAAGATACCTTGGTTTGCCAGTGATTCCTTTTGGATTGCAAAGAATCTTAGTATGCCTTTTTTCTGTTCATCTTCAAATTTAACCAAGAAAGATTGACCAAGTCCTGGAACTTTACCGACTAAAAGATCTTGATAAGACTGTTCTGCTCCCTCTTTGACAAAATCGAACTCATAGCTGTAACAGGTCGCTGCTGCTAAATTCGAACTGAAGCTTAGCTTGTAAGCACCCAGGAGGCTCAAGAAGGGTGAAGTGGACCCCACTGTCCAGACCAAAAATAGCTTTGTATAAGTAAAACTAAAACTTGTTATTGAATGCT
>JABSRF010000593.1 GCA_013215275.1 Oligoflexales bacterium
AGGGTACTAAAAAGTCCCATATTACAAGGATCATCATAACCTAAACGACATTTTTTGATGGAAACTTCTGATGATAAACTTACCGCGACCTCCGCACTCGAACTGAAGCAAGAAGTCGGGAGTCTCGCCCTTTGTTTCCACAAGCATACTATCAACACTTTTGAGGCAGTTCTCAATAAGCTTTTCCTCATCTCTGGTGCTCATCCATAGCTCGGTTCCTACACTTACTCCCGTTGGTATGGTAATGGATCCTTGCTCATCATCTTTGGATGGGATGAAACGTATGAGGAACTCGTTCTGCTCTTTTTCACTCTCCGATAGATTAAGGTCTTCAGGTATCGGAAAGCCAAGGCAGAGGCTAACAACGGTTGAACTCCAGTCATCAATTTCAGCATCAGAGAGGTATTCCTTCAATACTTCTAAAACAGGCTTGTTGTCGATCTCCAAGATTACGTTCTTATCACATTTGGTAATCGTTCTTTTGTTGCCAATTCTTCGACAGCCATGACTAACAGCCCAATTCATCTCAAAGTCCCCTTGAAGTAGGAGGCATGAGATTCCATTGGCCATTGCTTGGACTTTGTAGTATTGGAAGGTTTCTTTCATTGAGAAGTTGTCAGCAGCAAGCCCGCCAAACATCTTGATGTCTTGATTTTTTGTTGTATTGTTGAAACCTCGTAAAAAACCATCGAAGCTACACTTTAATCCCTCCGTAAAAACAATCATTGCTTTTGTATCAGCTGCACCAAGCTCATTAACTTGGACCGCAATATCAGAGCCTGCACGATCATAATCATCTGTGACGTTATCAACCCCTGCGACTGCAAATTTGATCTCGTCAGACTGAAACAACATGACTCCCAAACTGAAGTTGGACTCGTCTGCAATTCCATGCACTAGAACCCCTTCGGAAGAACATCCCATCACAGCTGCTTTGGGGAATTCTTTGTAGGAGTGCTCAGTTAACAAAACCGAATCCTCAATTTACCCTCGGACACTTATTTCAATTGTTTAGATAATTTTATTTAGATAATAATTATACGGATTCCCGTCAGCTACTTAGGCAGTAGGACGGGGTCAAGATTTGTGGGAAATAATTATTTTGATGGGGGTTTTTACTTATTGGAAAGAGAATAATATACTTCAAAAAGCGCTTTGATTAATCGGTCACAATGCTCAGATGTTCTAATTGCAAAACGCAGCATATTTGCATCACCACCGACTTTGTTTTTACACTCTCTTCCGAAGATATTGTAGTTTTTGAGAAGCTCTTTAACGACTTCTGTTCCATTGACACTTCGGTCAATTGTACACATGACAAAATTTGCCTGTGAAGGATACACTTTCAGAAACGGGCACTGGGATAGCTTTTGAGCAAACTCTTCTCTCAATCGAATTGACTCTTTCAAGCTTGCTTCGAATTGATCTTTATAGTGAGGTAAGCGCTTTGCTATGTGAGCAGCGATACCATTGATGTTCCAGTATGGGATAAAGTTTCTTATTGCTTCGATATTCGATTCTTTGCTGACCGTATAGCCCAAGCGAACCCCGTGGTAGCCTAAGCTTTTTCCAAGGCTAGCAATCACATAAGCGTTGTCGAATTTATGAACGATATCTCGCACAGAATATGCGCTAACATCATCGCAGAAATCTATGAATGATTCGTCGATCATCACCACTTCAAGATGCCTTAGCTCATGCAGCAAATAAAGGACTCTTCTTTCGGAAGGGCTTGACCAATAGGGTTATTAGGGTTGCAAAGGACAAATGCAGTTATGTTATTTTCCTTCACAAATTTAATAGAGTCGTTTGCTGTGACTTTATAGTCATTCTCAGCGTGCCTTTGAAGGAAAGCATGAGAAAGATTGTAGTCCCTTGGCAAATCAGTCCATCTGCCAAAGTTTGGAACAGTCGTGCCAAACTTTCCTTTAATCACCTTTGACATCATTAACAGAAGTTTCCATCAAAAAATGTCGTTTAAGTTATGATGATCCTTGTAATATGGGACTTTTTAGTACCCTTCGAAACTCCGCAGGCTTTCCTGCAAGGTTTTTGTAA
>JABSRF010000594.1 GCA_013215275.1 Oligoflexales bacterium
AGAAACTTCACATGAAGTTGAGCAATATTTAGACAGGAATATGCAATTGGCGATATAATTCTGTCGAACTCAGGTCAAATAGCCAAATATATCAACTACCTAAATTGCTTACTAGTTAGTCAATAGTATGGGACCAGTGCCGCTTCTGCGAGAGTCCTACAAAAGGGAATCATAATCTTAAGGTTTTCGAGGCCCATTTTTTCTCGAACCCTTTTTATTGCCTGGCACTCTAAGGCGAAGCCCTCACGATATCGTTTGTCGTAGTAACGAGAAGCTCCCCTAAATCCAATCATAGGATTTTCTTCTGCAGGTTCAAATGGGCCACCTCCTACAAGGTTTGCATACTCGTTGGTTTTGAAATCACTCATCCTCACTATCACATCCTTGGGATGAAAAGCTGCTGCGATCATTCCGATGCCTTGAGCTAACTTGTCCACAAAATAATCGGTTTTTGGGTGGTAGCCTTCAGTCAACTCATCGATGATATGCTTGTCTTTTTGGTTTTGAACCTTATCATAGTGGACCAATGCCATAGGATGGATTTTTACATGATGGTTTATGATAAATTCCATCCTTGCTAGGCCGACACCATCATTCGGGATCGCTGCAACTCTAAATGCTTCTTCGGGGTTTGCTAAGTTGACCATAACCTTTGTTTTAGGGCGCTTCATAAGGGCACTGCGGTCAATAGACTGAGTTTCATACTCGCATAAACCCTCATTGATATACCCGACTTCCCCTTCTGCACAAGAAACGGTTACCTCATCTCCATCCTTAAGGCGTTTGGTGGCATCCTCCGTTCCGACCACAGCTGGTAGACCAAGCTCTCGACTCACAATAGCTGCATGGCATGTGCGTCCACCTCGATTGGTGATGATTGCAGCAGCCTGCTTCATTATTGGCTCCCAATCCGGGTCTGTTTTATCGGTGACAAGGACCTCACCTTTTTTTAAGAGGGATAGGTTCTCAACCTGATTGATGACCCTGACCTTACCACGGCCAATTTTGTCTCCAACACTTCTCCCTGATGCTAGCACAGCACCTTTCTTTTTGATTTGGTAGATCGTGGTGTCGGTTTTTGATTTTTGTGACTGCACAGTCTCGGGCCTGGCTTGCAAAATGTACAGCTCTCCACTGAGCCCATCCTTACCCCATTCCATATCCATGGGGGTTGGTTTTTTATTAATCTGTGTGTAGTGGTCTTCAATTTCGATTGCCCATTTTGCTAATTGAAGGATCTCTTCATCGGTGATGCAGAATTTTTTTCGCTCTACTCCCGGTACCGGTAGGTTTTTTACAAGTTTGTTACCACCTGAATCATAAACAAGCTTAAACTCTTTTGAGCCCAATCGCTTCTGAAGGATTGATTTATGGCCTTTTTTAAGGGTTGGTTTGAAAACATAGAACTCGTCGGGATTTACCGTTCCTTGAACGATATTTTCACCCAAACCATAAGAGCCATTGATCAGGACTGAATTTTCAAATCCTGTTTCCGTATCAATGGAAAACATCACTCCAGAAGCAGCGAGGTCGGAGCGGATCATGAGTTGAACACAGATGGATAAGGCAACATCGAAATGATTAAAGCCTTTGTGCTCTCTGTAGGATATGGCTCTGTCTGTAAACAATGACGCAAAACACTGCTTGCATGCTGTGATAAGCTGGTCTTCTGTTTTTACATTGAGGTAGGTTTCTTGTTGGCCTGCAAAGCTGGCATCTGGAAGGTCCTCAGCAGTGGCACTATTGAGGATTGCCACAGATGCTTGAGGGTGATTGACAAGCTGTTTATAGGCTTTAATAATCTCTTTGCTAAGGATATCGGGCATGGATCCAGCTAGGATGGCATGGCGAATCTTGCGCCCAACCTGTTGGAGCTCTTGAGGAGAGGCTAAATTGGCTCCTTTGATGATGCCCTCGATTTCGTCCTTGAGCTTGTTTTCTTGGAGAAATAGCCAGTAAGCCGATGAGGTTAGGTAACTCCAAATAAATGTCCTACCCATTGATGGTTAATTTTAGTACAGTTCTGGCCTGTGATTGCGCACTC
>JABSRF010000595.1 GCA_013215275.1 Oligoflexales bacterium
AACTTCACATGAAGTTGAGCAATATTTAGACAGGAATATGCAATTGGCGATATAATTCTGTCGAACTCAGGTTAATATCAACTTGGATAAGCTTAGCTTGTTTTGGCCAATAGTCGAAATCATACTGTGGCAGCGTTCCAAATGGACCTAACCTTGCTCCTAAAGCAAGCACTAGGTCAGCCTTTGCCAAGGTATTCATAGCTGCTTTTGAGCCACAATATCCAATCGGCCCCATTCCTAAATTATGATCAGCAGGAAATGAGTCATTATGAAGGTAGCTGTTAACAACAGGAATCTGCAAATGCTCAGCCAAGTCTGTTAGCTCTTGCAGGGCATTCCCTTGTGAAATTCCTCCTCCTGCAATGATCACTGGAAATTTCGCATCCTTGAGAAGCTCCACTGATTGCTTCAATAAATTTTGGCACCCAGCCCCTCTGGAAACTGTAATCGAAGGGTATATATCCGCTTCGATCTCTCCATAAAACAAATCTCTTGGAATATTAAGCTGGGTCGGTCCATTTTCAACCTTTGCCATATAAAAACATCTACGTGCTAATTCAGGAAGACGTGATTGGTAAGGAACCCGAACTTGATAAACCGTCTGTTTTTCAAACATTGGCATCTGGTCAATTTCCTGAAACCCTCCATTTCCGATGCCACCAGTTCCCGCTTCTGGGGTAATTGCAAAAACTGGAGAATGAGCCCAGTATGCAGCTGCCATAGCAGATGGAAAATTAGCAATTCCAGGACCATTTTGAGCAATGCATGCTTGAGGTTTTCCAGTCACCCGAGCTAAGCCATCAGCAGCGTGGCAAGCAGCCTGCTCGTGGGCTACGGAAATGAACCTAATGCCTGCTTCAGGAAGCAAGTCGAGCATGTCCATAAAGGCTGAGCCAACAATTCCGAAAATATTTTCTACTCCCTCGGCCACTAAAGTTTCTACTAGAGCTTCACTAGGAGACATTTTAACAGGCATGATAATCCTTTCTAAATCTATGGAGGTACTACCAATAGCACATAGCATTTTCATAGAGCTTTTCCAGCTCAAGAACGTCTAAACTTACGGGAGCATTGTCCACTAAGCGTTTTTGTACAATAGAGCCCTCGGCCAGGCTTTTAGCATCTTCATGACGATACCCTACCGCAGATAAACCATTGGGAATATTGCAATTTTTCATCAACTCCTTTAGCTTACTGGAAAGCAGCTCCCCGACCTCACAATCAGCAACGTTTTCCGAACGGGCACCTAGCAACGATGCTGCTTCTAAGTGACGCTTTGGTAGGTAAGAGGATGTGAATGCAAAAACTGCAGGAGCGTTCAAAACAACTGACATCCCGTGGGGAATGATTGCTTGGTTCTGGGGGTAATCTGATGGTTTATAATCTTTTACCATACCCGAAACGGAGTAGGACATCGCATGCGCTAAGTGACAACCAGCATTCCAAAGCCCACTCCTGCTAAGGTAGCAGCCCAAAGCATTTTCTCTCTTGCTTCAAGGTCATTGGCATCCTGTGAGGCTCTAACAATATACTTGCCGGAAAGTCTCAAAGCCTCTCTGCAACCGATGTCACTCCATGGGTTGGAACTTTGGCTGAGCGGACGGTTAAAGGACTTTTTTGGCCTCCGTTCTGAAAAGTGCTTGGCAGTGAATGACTCTAATGCATGGCAGAGAAAATCGAATCCGCCACTTGCAAGAACTTGACTAGGCAAGGTTTGGGTCACAATCGGATCAACCAATGCTAAGCTAGGTTTTATGCGTTTATGAGATATTCCAGTTTTGCATTTGTTCTCTTCCAGATCAAAAACGATGATACCCGTCGACTCACTGCCCGTGCCCGAGGTGGTTGGACAAGCAATATGTGGTTTCAAAGGACCTGGAATTGGCTGTGCTTCCCCTATCGGAGCGTTAACATAAGCAAGTAATGAAGATGGATAGGTGCTATAGAGGTTTGCTGCTTTACAAGTATCTCATAAGTGACCGATATTTTAGTTTCAATATTACAGCAGGTTACGCACTATCTAAGACTTCCAGTGTTGACGGTC
>JABSRF010000596.1 GCA_013215275.1 Oligoflexales bacterium
AAAGTAAGTAAAGAGCTATATGAAGTCAAAAGCCTTTAAATAAAGGTATTTTATATTTCGCTACAGCGACTAATTACAAAACCAGCGTTCACATTTTTTTTAGGAAGACACGGTATGAAGACTAAACGATTTTTTGTGGTCATAATTTGTTTTTTCATGGGGACTCATTCTGTTTTTTCTAAACCTGAAAAAAAATATTACAAGCATCAAGTTATAAATTTTGCGAAAGCTATGAGCATACTAGGATTAACTCTGCTCAATCCATCCTTAACGGCAGCTGGGACCGTTCGCAATCTGGGAATCGTGAAGAAAAAGCGCAGCAACCCATTTCAGCCAACTCCAAAGGAAGAGTGCTCCGTATTAGGTGAAAAGAAACAGATCACCTACTTTATTGAATCTAAGGAAGGCTGCACTAAGCCTAGCGATAAGGCAAACCTTATTGGCCCCTCTATCACATCCTACATCGAGGATTTAAGCTCTAAATGGCTGTCAACTGACTTCATTGCCGTGGATGATAAGGACTCAGCTGATTTCGTCATCATTTTGGGAAATGATCGGAATGCCGATCAATGTCCCACGACCTCTTATTGGAGCTCAGGTCGCAAGGAAATGGCTCTGGGGGATATTGGATCTTACGGATTGACTAAACGCAAACAAAAGCGAAGAATGATGCTTCATGAATTTGGTCATGTGCTAGGCTTATCCCATGAGCATACACACCCTGATTTCCCCTACACTCTAGACTTGGATGCTATCGCTGCTGACTCCAGCAACCCTGGAATTCACAACTACCTTCCTACTACAGCTGAAAAGTCGTACCTTTCAAAGTACGATATAAAATCAATCATGCACTATAAATTAGAAAAAAAAGAAACTAAAGAAGATAAAAGATTTAAGCTAAACTACCTACTGACAGATGGTGACCATATAGCAGAGTTCATCGCAATGCCTCCATGTGGCCTAACGTCGGATGAAGCTTATGACATATACGTAAATTTGGATAAAGAATTGAGCGAAGTAGGTGAGAGTGTCACCCCAGGGCTATTTTGTGAGGAGCTATTTGCAAACCTAGGTGTAGACAGCACAGGCCGGTGCGAATTTCCTAAAGATAAATACCTTGTGTTGAGCAACTACGCTATCATTGGCATGTCTGCTGCTGGTGTTCTCGTGGTTTGGATGGCAAAACGAGCCTGCTGCGGAGACTGTCCCAAGAAAACCTCCAAGCAAGCTGAGCAGCCTACTGAGCCAGGTGAAGAGATGGTCTAAGGATGAATATTTCAATTTTTAACTGCTTATCTCTTCTTTTGATACTCATAAGCTTGTAACAATCCATAAGACCATGTAGGCTATTTGTTAAGATATAGTTTGATAAAACACCTTAACACGACAGGGTCTTCAATGAATAAA
The DNA here is from genome assembly GCA_013215275.1 of Oligoflexales bacterium. Taxonomy (GTDB): domain Bacteria; phylum Bdellovibrionota_B; class Oligoflexia; order Oligoflexales; family Bog-1112; genus JABSRF01. The sequence goes on from JABSRF010000596.1 coordinate 1,408, forward strand.
AAAGCACATATCTATTGTTTTATCTGCTTACTATTTATTGGCAATTCATGTGTGACACTCGAGCAGAGTTCCGATGACATTTCAATCACCTGCGATACCCTAAAGAAGAAGAAAGTAAGTCAATACATAGCTATCTCTTATAAGTTCAAAAATCAAACAAATAAAGATGCCCTAGTGACGGTTAGTGAGATTAGATTTCCCAATTATAAAGATAAAATCACCATCTTATTACCTCAAGAATTAGACAAGCAAAATTTTGAGGCCACGAGGCTAAACTCGGCATCTTCATTGAGCTTTGCAACCATACCTTTTGCAACTAGGACTGGTCAATCTTCAGGCTCTACTGCTATAGCAGCCCTGTTTACCCTTGTCACTGTTGCTGCTGCTTATCATGCTCAAGAGCTGGAAAAAGAATCCACTTTTACCTATGAGAAATCATTTTTGATCCAAGACATCCCCATCAAGAGTCAGCAGGCATTGAAAAAGTTAGTTTTTGTCCAGCTAGAGAACAAAGAAGCAATCCCCAACAGCATTGCAATTAAAATGAAGAGCCCCAAGGCTTGAATTCAATAAGAAAATGCAAAATTAATCTTGCCGTCCAAAATTCAAAGAAAAATTGTACTTGAAAAAAA
>JABSRF010000597.1 GCA_013215275.1 Oligoflexales bacterium
CGTTTCTACCAAAATATAGCGTTCTGATCACACATGAATAGTGGGTAGAATATTTATTTGGAGTTACCTTATTGCCTTGGCATTCGTTAAACCTAAACTTGGATATAGTGGGTCCATCTGGAAAACTGCTGCGTAAAGAGGCACTTGCTTACCAGATTCTACCTCGTTATCGATGGCTCTTATTAGCTTATTAAAGCCTTCTTTGTCCAAGTCTAAATTTTTATTGGAGCTTTCAATTTTATCTTGGCTGACCGACACTTCCCGAGGGGGCACTATTTCCAGGCTACTCTTAGATTTGCAGGTAGATAGGAAGATTAGAGATAAATACATTACTGCGTTAAACTCCAAAATCACAACCTTAAGTATTTATTGCTATGATTATTTTCGGCTCCCCACGAGATTTGCTTAACGATCTATCGGTCAATCAAACAATAAAATTCAAAAAATTAATTGTTGAATAATATTAAGCTTTTGGCTAGAGGAACGAAAGTTGCAAAGTCAGCCTCAGTAAGACATATCGAATATTGAACTTTACCTTAAAATCACAGCACAAAGGGCAGAGAAAGAAGCACAAGCTTGCGGATCTGATGTAGCAAAGCCAGTAAAACAACAAATTGATTTGCTGGGCCTATTGAATCAAATCCATTTCTAGGCAAGCGCATCACAGACAAAGTCAACAGCAAACTTAAGCAAGCCTTGTTCCCAGGACTTAAGCTCATCAGCTGTGCATGCAACCTGGTCACCTTGCAAGCGATCAAGCAGAGTGACGCACATGGTTGCGGCGCGCATGTTTAGAGGGGACCCAGGTCGGTTAGAAAAGGCCGCAAGCTCGGCAGCCTCCATTTCAAAGTTCCTAATGCCAAGCTCGTGTGCCTTGGTAAAGAAATCCTGTCGCGATTTTTCATCCAAGTCGGAACGGAAGTAGCCATCTAAACGGCCTTGGCCAAGATAAAAGTCATCAGCTGTCATAGTTTTCCCGCTTATCAAGGGCGGCAGCTGTTTGATTTTATTGGAATAGTCTAAAATTTCTTGGCGCAAACCTTTGTCAAAGTCCGTCGCATAAACAACCTTTCGATCAAGAGCATACTTCACTAGGTGAGGTGTCAAGTCATGCATCACTGCAGCAGTAGAAACAATAATGCTTCCTGGAGGCACTCCTATCCCCCCCGATGTACCTAGCCTCAAGAAGGAAATAGCCTGCTCTAGGCCATTTTTATTATCCTTCTTTGCGTAATAAAGAAGTTTTGCTAGTTCCTCAAGGAGAATAGACAAGCTTGGTCGTCCCATCCCGTGACTGACGGTCAAAACAGGACCTATTTTATACATCACATAACGTCCAGCTTGAGAAACTTCTTCAATCTCCTCGGCATGATACTTCATGCCATTGGATTCCATTGCCAGTGCAAACTGGTGAGCAAGGGCCTTCATGCGAGTTGGCTTACCTCCCAGCATGACATACCGAACGTCAGAAAACTGCTTAATTCGTTCATTTAACTGATCAGCTTTCCATTCAAGTCCTAAATGATATAAGAAATCTTGCTTAACCATATCTAAATCAATCATCACAGCACCTACGTTTAAACTTAAAGATTAGTCTTATGCCAGGAATTCTTCGCTGAATTTAGATGCTTCTCAAAAACCAGTCATATTAGCAATGTGTTGGACCAATACTTTTTTAGGCCAATAGAAAACAATGTACCCATTATTGGGCGCTCAGATGCTTTAATTGTATGGTAGACCAGGGTAATATAATAAAACTAAATCTTAGCTTGTATTATAAGCAAATCGCTTCAAAGTTTTGTTGTAGAGATCGCTAAAAGAAAAAACTCTAGTGGTGAAAAGTGTCATCAGTAGCTGCTCCCATGCGCCGACTTTTGATTTGATTTTGCTTACCAGAAATGCCAGTTTTGGGCATGCAAGATTAACTTGATCGATCAGGAATGCGAGAAGTGTGAGGACAGAGAATACTGAGCAAAGGTGTTTCTCCCCATGCCCGTAATTGTGTTCAAAATTATAACCCTGGTTTTTAAGTGT
>JABSRF010000598.1 GCA_013215275.1 Oligoflexales bacterium
AGAGTGCGCAATCACAGGCCAGAACTGTACTAAAATTAACCATCAATGGGTAGGGCATTTATTTGGAGTTACCTAAGAAGCCAAACGCAGGTTTCCACATTGCTCTGGTTTGGAGGATAGGGATCTCTCAACACCTTTTCAGCAATTCCCAGTCGTTATGAGGAATAAGGTTCACTTAAAATGGCAAATGATTTTCACGAATATATCATTATTGGCGGTGGCTTAGCAGGCTTATCAGCCTTAGAAACTGTTGTAAAAAGAACGAAAAATGTTTTGTGTCTAGAAAAAGATATGAAATGCGGTGGCTTGGTCAAATCACATAAACATGACCCCTACTTACTTGAAACGGGGCCCAATGCTTTTTTAAAAAGTTATGAACATACATACAATTTTATCTCGAGCATTGGTTTGGAAGAACAAATTATAAATAACAGACCTAATACAAACCATCGATTCGTAGCTAAAAATAATTCCTTGTTTCCCATACCTGAGAATCCTTTTTCATTCATAATGAGCCCACTGTTTTCTATGAAAGCAAAACTCAGATTTTGTCTTGAGCCCTTGATTCCTCCCGGAGACAAGATCGAAGAATCACTCTACGATTTTGGGAGAAGAAGGTTTGGGGGTGAAATTACGAGGACAGTCTTAGATGCAATGGTAAATGGTATTTGCACCGGTGACGTAAAGAAGATTGATGTGACTTCGCTTTTCCCAAAAATTTCAAATATCGAAAAAGAGTATCACAGTTTTTTAATGTTTTTGCTTAAATTCAAACGCAAGAACACATTAAAATCCAATCAAGGTCATCGATACCTTTTCTCATCACTAAAAGAGGGAATGGGACAAATTTCTGACACGGTTCACAAGCGGCATAGAGATAAAATTAGGACAAATTCCTCAGTCACTTCTATTGAATGGAGCAATGAATTTTATCATATCAAAACGAACAAAGAATCTTATTCTACAAAAAATCTGATTATTGGAACCCCTGCACACGTTGCTTCTAAGCTCCTGGATAAGGTCGATATGGAGCTGTCAAATGAGCTAAATAAAATCCCTTATACAAATGTTGTCACAATTACATTTGGCTTTAAAGAAAACGACCTCAAACATCCATTAAATGGATTTGGCCATCTTATTCCCAATAATCAGGGCCACCAAACCTTAGGGACTCTCTACTGCTCCTCTCTGTTTGAGGGAAGGTCACCTAAAGGTCATAAGCTAATCAAAGTTTATTTGGGAGGGGTTCACAGACCAAAACTGATAGAGAAAACTGACAAAGAACTAATTGACATTGCCTTAAAGGATACAAGCACTTTTCTACAAAGCTCCCATCCCCCGATTTTTTCAAATATAAACAGAATCCACAATGCTATTCCACAGTATAATTTAGGCCATCAATCAATTAAAGGCAAAGTTAAGGATTATGTTAGTCGCAACAGAGGCCTCTTTTTGGTGGGAAATTATCTTGATGGCATTAGTGTTAATGAAGCTATTAAGAGCGGGTTGGGTATATTTGAGTCGTAAAATTTAACTATTCAGGATATCGTTAATTGGCTTACAAGGTGGAGTTAGGTTTATAATATGTTTTAAAAAGATAAATCTTTCTTGTGAGGTAACTCATGGCCAAAAAAATCCAATTAAAAACTTCTAAAAATAATATGAGTGTGAGTAGTTTTTTAAACTCAATAGAAGATGAACAACTACGAAAGGACTACAAGTCTCTTCTCAAGGTTTTTAAGAATGCGACCGGCTTAAAGGCAAAAATGTGGGGCACCTCAATCATTGGCTTTGGCGAATACACTTACCACCGATCAAATGGGGATGAAGGCCAATTCATGGCATGCGGCTTCAGTCCTAGAAAAAGCGGGCCTACCCTCTATATCATGCCAGGCTATCAGGATTATGAGAAGCTCCTGATTAAACTGGGCCCTCACAAGCTTGGCAAGTCCTGCCTCTAGGTAACTCCAAATAAATATTCTACCCACTATTCATGTGTGATCAGAACGCTATATTTTGGTAGAAACGGATG
>JABSRF010000599.1 GCA_013215275.1 Oligoflexales bacterium
TCGAGTTTGAAAGGGAAGCAGTTAATGAGAGTTCCATTTTTAATTATGGTTTTATTATCTCGATCACCTATGAGAATTCAATATTTTGAGAAGTTGCGTTTCTTTTTCCTGTAACTCCTCTTCCAGGATTTTACTAGTCCGAAAGTTTAGTTTAGCTGCTTTGTCAAAATCATTGTATGTTCTTTCAATCATTTCCAGTAGCTTTGGAACCGATAGCTCTTCATTGTTACAGGCTTTTGCAAGTTGACGGGAAAGAATCTTATTTTTTACTTCAAACTTCATAAAAATGATCGCCTCTTTTAAAAACCTGAGAGGGATGTGATGAGGTTGTCGCGTTAACCTTATTTAATTATACAATATGGGGCTATTTTGGTTAAATTCAAAGAGGAGCTTATCGTGAAGCTTTGGAAACCTGTATATTCGGAATAGAAAGTAAAAAGTGACTGCCAGAGCCTATTTCGGAGTTTTGTAAAACTAAGCGGCCATTAATAGCCTTGGCTAACAAGCTTGAGATCGTCAGTCCCAATCCAGCCCCGCCAAATTCACGATCGCAATGATCATAGGCCTGAACGAAAGGCTCGAATATTTTTTCGAAGTTTTCCGGTAAAATACCAACCCCTGTATCTTTGCAGGCAAACAGAATCTGATTTTGTCCAGACTTTACGGTTAAGCTAATAGACCCTTGCTTTGTGAACTTTATGCTATTCGCAATGAGCCCAGATAGGATCTTTTTGAGTTTAACCGAATCTGTAATGCATTGGGAAGGAATAGAGGGTGCACAATTTAGGGATAAGTTAATTCCTTTTTTTTGAGCTTGATCTTTGTATTGATTTACAACAGCCCCAGCTTCTTCCGCGGGATTGCAAGGTCCAAAATTGATCGAGTCTCTCCTACCTTCTACATTGGTTAGTGCAAGAATATCATCAATAAGGCCAATCAGCTGTTTGCAGTTTCTCGTGATGCTTTGCAAGGAGTTATTGCGAATATCAACATTTTCCCCACTCAATTGCAGAAGCTCTGAATGGCCTAAGATCGAAGTCAATGGAGTTCTTAATTCATGGCTAATATTCGCAACGAATCTAGTTTTAGCTGCATTTGATTTTTTTGCCTCTTCCAGTGCATAGCGCAAAGGGCCGATGTCTTTAGCTACCAGAGTATATCCTACGACCTGACTCTCCCTTAGCCTGGGACCAACCGTGACGGCATACCAGGTCTCCTCGCGGTTTTCTCCTGGAGCTTTGATCTCAAAACCATCGATAGATTTTGACCTCTCAACTTTTTTTAACGTTGCTAAGACAAGTTGCTGTGATTGTTGTGGAATAAAGCTCCAAAGGTCATGGTCTTTTGCATTCGTTGATTTTTTGCCGAGCCAACGAGTTCTATTGATAAACGATACTTTGAGGTCTGACTCCACTGTAAGGATCACATTCGGACAGCTCTCTACTAGAGATCTCCATTTTTCTTTTTCATGGTGTTCGTCTGTAACATCTCTAGCACACAGTACAAAGCCAATAACCTCATTATCGATAATTCTGGGACTAACCTGGGTGTGGTAGTAAGATTTTTTGCCATTGGGCCCTGTGCCTTCGGTATGATAAAACCCTTGCTGCTTTGTTCTCTTAACCTCTTCCATCACACTTATAATTCTTGGATGGTAGCACTCGGGGACAAATTCTTTAAAGCTTAATCCAAGGATGGACTCTCTGGTATGATCTAAACCTGCGATAATACGGTTTACAAATTCATACCTTCCTTCAATGTCTGTAAACACAATAAAATCTTTGATCGAGCTAAGAGCAAAGGCCCAGTCCTTCTCCGCAGCTCGTTTCAACTTTAGTTCATAGACAAGGTCGATTTCTTTCATGCCTTTTATCTCAGGCTCCCCTCTTTTGATGCATGTAAGAAAGGTGAGGCTTTTGGCCACTAGCAATATTTATAAGAATCATAAGTGACCGATATTTTAGTTTCAATATTACAGCAGGTTACGCACTATCTAAGACTTCCAGTGTTGACGGTC